>CACZON010000302.1 GCA_902782805.1 Oscillospiraceae bacterium | reverse complement strand
TCGATGATCGTCGCGTTCTGAATATCATGACCGTTAAACAGCGTATCAAACGCCGAACGGTATCCGTTGAGTTTTCTGAGATTCTCAATATACTCCGCGACACAGCATTTCGGATCAAGCTGCAGCAGGGTATTGGTATTGCAGGTATCACCCGAATACAGACAGCGTGCCTTCCGGTCAAGCAGTACGATTTCTCCGGCGGTGTGGCCGGGAACCTCGATGACTTCAATCTGTTTTCCGCCGAGGTCGATCAGATCGCCCTCGAAGATCGGATGAAGACGGACTTCCTTCGGTTCAATCATATCCTGCTCACGAAGCTGATCCTGATATTCCGGAAGTGTGCGTCTCTGCGCGGTGCGCATCGCATTGCCGCCGGAACGGGCCATGCCCGCGTAAAAGCTCTCAAAATCCTTCGGGCTCATATAGAACTCCGAGAACTCGTAGGAGCCTCCGGTATGGTCGCCGTGAAAATGGGTCGCGACATGGATGATCGGCTTGTCCGTCAGCGTTTCGCAGAATTCTTTCAGCGAACCGACACCGTACATGGAATCGACCAGCATCGCGGCCTTCTCCCCGACAACGAGGTAGCAGAACGTAGGCAGCGTATCGTCGAAGATTCCGTTGGTGATCTGATAGATTCCCTCACCGACTTCTTTTGCGGTAAAATACGAAAATGCCATTTTTTGCCTCCTCTTGAACGGTTTATGCGTTTTGAACGGAAAGATTCCCCTCGTCGTCGATCAGGAGAATATTTCCGGGCTTTATACCGGCGGGCGCTTCGGCGATTTCGATCGCGTAGTACTTTTTCTCTTCGTCTTTGCAGAAGACGTACTTGCCGTCAATCCGCTCAACTTTTAAGGTTCTCATAACGATTCCTCCGTACGATCGTCAGATTTCATCATATTGCGTTCGAGCCACTGCGCTTTGGTGATCAGCACCTTGCGCGGCTTCGAGCCTTCGCTCGGGCCGACGATTCCCTTCTGTTCCATCATATCGACGATTCTGCCGGCGCGCGCATAGCCGAGGCGGAAGCGCCGCTGCAGCGCGGAGGTCGAGATCTGGCCGGAATCCACCGCCAGCTCGATTGCCTCTTCGAGCATCGGATCGTCTTCGGAAAGCTCCGGATCCTCGGAAGAGGCGCCGGATTTTCCGCCTTTGCCGCCCGCGATCACGATGTTTTCGATTTCCTTCGTGATGCTCTCGTCGTAAACGCGGTTTTCAAATCCCTGCTTGACGAAATTGATGACCGATTCGCGCTCCTCATCGCTGACGTAGCAGCCCTGAACACGCGCGGGCTTCACGGATCCGACCGGTGCGAAAAGCATATCTCCGTTGCCGAGAAGCTTTTCGGCGCCGCCCGTATCGAGGATCGTCCGCGAGTCTACCAGCGACGCAACGGTCAGCGCGATACGGCTCGGGATATTCGCCTTGATCAAGCCGGTGATAACGTCCACCGAAGGGCGCTGCGTTGCAACGACAAGGTGGATCCCCGCGGCGCGTGCGAGCTGCGCGATCCGGCAGATCGCGTCTTCAACCTCGTTCGGCGCGACCATCATCAGGTCGGCAAGTTCGTCGATCACGATCACGATCTGCGGCATCTTCTCGCGCGGATTCCCCTCGAAATCGACTTCTTTATTCATTTCAATCAGCTTATTGTAACCCTCGATATCGCGTACGCCGGTTTCGGCGAAGATATTATACCGCTTCATCATCTCGCCGACTGCCCAGTTGAGGGCGCCGGCAGCTTTTTTCGGATCGGTCACAACCGGGATCAGCAGATGCGGGATCCCGTTATAGATCGGAAGCTCGACCATCTTCGGGTCGATCATGATGAGCTTGACTTCGTTCGGCTTCGCTTTATAGAGAATACTCAGTATAAACGAGTTGACGCAGACCGATTTGCCCGAACCGGTCGTGCCGGCGATCAGCAGATGTGGCATTTTTGCGAGATCCGCGAAAACGTATTTTCCGGCGATATCGCGCCCGAGCGTCACCGTCAGCTTGCTTTTCGCGCCGCGGAATTCCTCGGATTCGATCATTTCACGCATGCGGACCATCGCCTTCGTCTTGTTCGGAACCTCGATTCCGACGGCGGCTTTTCCCGGAATCGGAGCTTCGATACGGATTCCGGAGGCGGCGAGATTGAGCGCCAGGTCGTTCGTCAGATTCGTGATCCGGCTGATCTTCACGCCGGCCGCCGGCTGAAGCTCGTATCGGGTGACCGTCGGGCCTTTCGATACGCCGATGATCGAGGTCTGGACCCCGAAGCTGCGCAGCGTTTCAACGAGGTTTTTCGCCGTCATCTCGGTTTCACCGGCATCCTTGCGCGGATCCAGCGAGGCGCTGTAGACGAGCAGCGAGGTCGGCGGAAGCTCGTATTCCATAACCGGCTGCGGATCGATCTTCGGTTCCTCGGCTTTTTCTTTTTCCGGTTCTTTTGCCTGCGCCTGCATTTCCTGGAAGGCAGGATCCTTTTCGGAAGGTCTTCTCTTGCGGACAACGCGAATCGGCTCGCGTTCCTGCGGTGGAGGATTGACCGCGTTCGCTTCCCGCATCGAGCGCTCGACTTCTTCGATCGTAAGATCGGAAACGAGCTTCTGAGGCATTCCGGCAGACTGAACCGACGGATATTCTCCCGGATTCCGTCCGGTCAGATCGTTCTGGGCGCGATAGAGGCGCTCGAGCTTTTCGCCGCCGCCTGCTTTTGCTTCAAATGCGTCGGCAACGGGCAAAGCGCCCGCTTCACTGACGCGCGGGGAATAACGCTGCTCGCCGCCCAGCGGGATATCAATATCGGAAGCCAGCAGATCGCGGTTTCTGCGGCGGGTCTCGCGGCTCTGTTCGATATGTGTCGCCGCGAAATCAACAGGCTTTTTGACCGTCTTGAACAGCTTGACCAGCGTCGTTCCCGTCAGGAGCATCACGGCGACGAAGAGCAGCAGGATCACGATGATCCGGCTGCCGACGATCCCGAACAGCTTGACCATCGGATATCCGAGGATCCCTCCGACCAGGCCGAGGCTCTCGTGATCGACGCCGCGTACGTAGAGATCATGGAGCGTTTCGAAATAGGTCAGGTTTTCCGGCAGACTGCTTGCACGGAACGCATAGATCGTCGTACTGATGAGAACGACGATCACCACCGTGATGATGATTTTTGTATGCAGACGTCCGCCGAGCTTTTTCATTGCGCTTACGATCGCAATATAGAACAGCAGGATCGGCAGGATGATCGCACACGCGCCGAGCAGGCCGAGAATAAAATTATGTAAACTTGTCCAGACGGATTCGCCTTCGATCAGGATCAGCGCCGTTGCCAGGATCGCAACGGCAAACAGGACGACGGCGAATTTCTGGGTGCGGCTTTCCTGCTGCTCCTGGGTCAGGACGCGCCTCTGCTGCTGATTCGCCTTGCTGCGCGTGCTTCCCTCGCGCGCCGGCCGGGTCGCCGTCTGACGCGCGGTGGTTTTCTTTACGCTGCCGCCGCTTTTCTTTTTCTTTTGCGCCAAAAGCCATCCTCCTCCCTCTTTGGATCAGACGATCGCGGCGCCGGTAACAACGTTGACGCCGGTTGCTTTTTCAATAATTCCGATGATCACGCAGATCACACCGAGGATCAGCGTGTACCACGCAAATACGTGGAGCTTGTTGGTGGTCACCATAAAGCGCAGGAGCTTGATTGCGAGGAACCCTACGATGCAGGCGGTGATCATCCCCGCGAGCATCGGCCCCCATTCGATCACTTCGCCGGCTTCGTGCGCATCCTTTAAGGTCAGCACCGCCGCCGCCATAATCGAGGGGATCCCGAGCACGAACGAATAATCCAGCGCGGTTTTGCGGTTGACACCGAGCATCATGCCGGTCGAAAGCGTCGAGCCGGATCTGGAAACGCCGGGAAATACCGCCGCCGCGCACTGAACGAGGCCGATCACGATCGCGTCCTTAAGGCGCAAAAACATCCGCCCGGCCGCGGAATTCTTTTCTCCGGCGGCGGAATGCTTCGCGTGGGCGCCCTGAGAACGCCGCTGCGAAAGGACAGCGAGCGTAAGCAGGATGCTCGTAACGATCAGCGCGCAGCCCTCGAGGATGATATCCGAATCCGTTGCCCACACGTCCGCGAAATCCTTAAGCTTCATTCCGGTACCCGGTACCGGCAGGAACAGCAGGAAAAGCGGTATCAGGCCGAAAAACAGCATCAGCAAAAGCCGGATATCCTCATCCATCGTCTTAAAGCGGAACTGCCCGGTAAACACCTGTTTTACGAAACGGAAGAACGCGCGGATCAGCCGCCAGACAACGTCGTAATAAACCGCGAGAACGGCAATCAGCGTACCGACGTGGAGCAGAACGTCGAAGAGCAGACTGTCGACCGAAATTCCGAGAAAATGCTTGCTCAGGGAAAGATGCCCGCTGCTCGAAACGGGCAGAAACTCCGTTGCTCCCTGAATGATGCCTTCAATGATTGCTTCCAAAAAGCTCATGGATGCCTCCGATATGTAGGAAAGCGGCAAAGCGCCGCTTAAGATTTTTCGTTTGGATCGCCGGCGATCATCGCATAAAGGCAGGCGATCGCGTCGCGCAGAGAACCGATCGAATCGATCAGCTTCTCAGAAACGGCCGTTTTTCCGTCGAGAACCGTTCCAACGTCGGTTACGAGCTCCTTCGTATTCATCGAAAGCTCGGTAAAGCGCTCGAACGAAATCCCGGAATGATCCGTTACAAACCGGGTGATGCGCTCCTGCATTCTTCGAAAATGCTCGAACGCCTGCGGCACGCCGACCGTCGTCCCGCTCGAGCGGACCGGATGGATCGTCATCGTTGCGGAAGGGACGATAAACGAGCGTTTTGCAGCGACCGCGAGCGGCACGCCGATCGAATGTCCTCCGCCGAGAACGAGCGAAACCGTCGGTTTTTTCATCCCGGCGAGCAGCTCCGCCAGCGCAAGTCCGGCTTCAACGTCGCCGCCGACGGTATTGAGCAGAATCAGCAGGCCGTCGATTTCGGGGTCTTCCTCGACCGAAACGAGCTGCGGGATCAGATGCTCGTATTTCGTCGTTTTATTCTGCGAAGGAAGGATATAATGCCCTTCGATCTGGCCGATGATCGTCAGCGTATGGATCCGGTAGGTTCCGTTGTCGATCAGGACGGAACCGGTATCGAGGATCTTCTCCGACGCTTCTTCGCGCGATTCGTTTTTTTCTTCTTCGTTGTCCATACTATCGCCTCCATAAAGGTTATTATCCCTTC
>CACZON010000301.1 GCA_902782805.1 Oscillospiraceae bacterium | reverse complement strand
CCGGCCGCAGACCGCAAAAAAAGGACCGGTTACCCGGTCCTTTCCGTTACCATTTCAGTTCGCCGTCGCCGCCCATCAGCTTCGTCATTTCCTCGATCTTCTCGAGCGGGAACGGCGGCGACGAGATCGGCTTCATCGCGATCGACATCAGCTTCATCGGGTTGTCGTCTGCCGCGATGCGGTTCGAGCTTAAAGCCCCGCAGATCCGGCAGCGGTGGATCAGCGCCCATTCGCCGTCCCTGCGGACCCAGACCGCGATCGGCTCCATCACGCCGCCGCAGTCCGCCGCGCGGTCGCCGGGCTCGTTGTCGAGATGCAGGCTCGAAAGGCAGTAGGGGCAATGGTTCCGGTGGTCGGTGCCGGCGCCGGTCGGGACGACCGTTTTCCCGCAGACCTTGCAGGTAAACGGCTCCTCGCTTGGATGCGTTTTGTAATAGCCCTTTTTGAAGGATCTTCTCTTGTTCTCGCGGTTCATGGCGTTTCCTCCAAATCGCTGATTTTCTTTATTATAATCGATCTTTTCCCTTTTTTCAAGCGGCGGACGCCGGGCGGAGAAAAAAGCATCTTCTTTCCCCTCCCTTGTGCTTTTTCCGCACGCGTGCTACAATGAGAATCGATCATTCAAAAGGCAAGGAGGCGCAGAAATGGATCTTTCCGCGCTTGACAATCACGATTCGAGGATCCGCTATTATCCGCTGATGCTCGAGCGCAGTCTCAGCGACCTCCCGCAGTACGAGCTGCCGGCAGGCTACCGTTTCGTTTTCTGGCGCCCCGGCGACCGCGAAAACTGGATTGCGATCGAAAGAAGCGCAAAGGAGCTCGAAAGCGAAGCGCAGGGCGAAGAAGTCTGGCGGCAGTATTACGGTGCCTGGGAAGCGGAGCTTCCCGACCGCATGGTCTTCGTTGAGAACTCCCGCGGCGAAAAAGTTGCAACGGCAACGGCGATGTTCGACGTTTTCGGGCGCGACCGCTCCGGCGACGGCTGGCTCCACTGGGTCGCGGTCCGGCGCGAGGATCAGGGACGCGGGCTCTCGAAGCCGCTGATCGCCTTTACGCTGCGGCGCCTGCGCGCGCTCGGCTATACGCGCGCGAAGATTCCCACCCAGACCAACACCTGGCTCGCCTGCAAAATCTATCTCGATTTCGGCTTTTGCCCCACCGCCGAAAGCGCGGAGACAAACCGCAAGGGCTGGGAAATCCTCAAACGCATCACCGCGCATCCCGCGCTCGCCTCCTTCGAGGCCGCGGCGGACGGTGAAATTTTCGAAGCGCACGAAGAAGAGCCGCCGAAAGGAGCAAAACCATGATCGAAATACTCACCTCTCTTACGGGCTGGGAGGATTTTATCCTTGAGTTGAGCGCCGACCCGGAGTTTTCGCATCCGATGCTTTCCGGGCGGCAGAAATTCGAGCAGAACCTCTTTTCCTCGCCTGAAGATCCGGAAAAATGCGTGCTCGGCGTGACGCGCGACGGCAGGAAACAAGGGCTGTTTGTCTTTCTGGTTCTAAAAGACGAGCGCTATCTCGAGATGACCGCCGGCCTTTCGCGCAGCGAAGAAGCGTACCGCGCGCTCGCGGAATATCTCGAAGCGTCTTTTCCGGGCTATTCGGCGGACTTCGTCTTCAACCCAGGAAATCGCTTCCTTTCGGCGCTCCTTCATGAAAAGAACGCGTTCTTTCATCCCGAGCAGCAGAAAATGACGCTGATTGCTCCCCCGCCGCCGGCCGACACCGCCGGGATCGAGCCTCTTGGCGAAAGGACCCTCGCGCAGTACTGCGCGATCCATGAAAAAGACCTCTACTGGACGGGCGAAAAGGTCGCCGCCGCGCCGGAACGCTTCACCGTGTTTCTTGCGGTCGATTCGGGCGAAGTCATCGGCTATCTCGATCTGACAAACTGCTACGAGGAAAACGAGCCCGTCGACGTTTTCGTTAAAAAGGAATACCGCCGCCGCGGCTGGGGCCGCAAGCTGCTTGCGCGCGCGATCGAAAGCAACCGCTCGCGCGGCATGTCGCTCCTCGTGGATACCGAAAACAAGATAGCGATCCGCCTTTACCGGTCGCTCGG
>CACZON010000300.1 GCA_902782805.1 Oscillospiraceae bacterium | reverse complement strand
GGTGAGAAGGCTTGAAGCCGTCGATCTCCGGGATCGCGCGGCTCATAATCACGCTCATCGCGTAGGGCATATAGTTGAGCTCGAGCGTATCGGTAATTTTCTGCTCGACAACCTCCCCCGCGCCCCTGATCACGCCGATCGCCTTGGGAAGGACCGGGTTTTCCTCGGCTTTTTTGGATTTTCTTGCCATCGAAACCGCTCCTTTCCTCAGAACACGTCAAGCTCGTCTACGTATTTGTAGCCGTTTTCGGAAATATGATCCTTGCGCCCGTTGAGATTGTCGCCGAGCAGCAGATCGAAAACTTCGCTCGTCTTCGCCGCGTCCTCCGGCATGATCTTGATCAGGCGGCGCGTTTTCGGATCCATCGTGGTCAGGCTCAGCATCTCCGGCTCGTTTTCGCCGAGTCCCTTCGAGCGCTGAACGGTAAACCTCGCGCTGCCGATCTCCTTGAGGTATTCGTCCTTTTCCTGCTCCGTATACGCGAAGTAGGTCTGGGATTTCGCGGTGATCTCGTACAGCGGCGATTCCGCGATAAAGATCTTTCCCAGCTCGATCAGATCCGGCACGAGCCGGTAGATCATCGTCAGCAGCAAAGTCCGGATCTGGAAGCCGTCGACGTCGGCGTCGGTGCAGAAGATGATTTTGTTCCAGCGCAGCTGATCGATGTCGAAGGACGAAAGTTCCTTTTTCGTCTTCGATTTTACACAGACGCCGCATCCGAGGACCTTGATCAGGTCCGTGATGACGTCGCTTTTGAAAATTTTGTCGTAATCCGCCTTGAGGCAGTTGAGGATCTTGCCGCGGATCGGCATGATCGCCTGGAAATCCGGGTTCCTCGCCTGCTTGCAGGCGCCGAGCGCGGAATCGCCCTCCACAATGAAGAGCTCGCGCTCCTGCGGATCCCTCGAGCGGCAGTCAACGAATTTCGCAACGCGGTTCGTCATATCGAGCGAGGAAAGCGTCAGCTTTTTCTTGAGGTTCAGGCGCGTCTTTTCGGCGTCTTCGCGGCTGCGCTTGTCGACGAGGACCTGGTTGGCGATCTTATCCGCGTCGAGCGGATTTTCGATGAAATAGACCTCGAGGTTATGGCGGAACATCTCGACCATCGCGTCCTGGATGCCCTTGTTCGTAATAGCCTTCTTCGTCTGGTTTTCGTAGGAGGTACGGTTCGAGAACGAGGAGATCACGATCACGAGGCAGTCCTCCACGTCGTTATAGGTGATTTTGCTCTCGTTCTTCGTGTATTTGTTGTTCTGCTTGAGATAGGAATCGATCTGGTAGACGAACGCGTTGCGGACGGCCTTGTCCGGCGCGCCGCCGTGCTCGAGAAAGCTCGAATTGTGGTAGTACTCCGTCATGCTCACCTTATTGGAGAAGGCGAAGGCGCAGTTGATTTTCGTCTTGTACTCGGGCGTATCCGCGCGGTCGCGCACCTTTCGCTCCCCCTGCCAGAACTGGATCGGCGTCAGATAATCCTCGCCGAGGATCTCGGAGAGATAATCGACGATTCCGTTCTGATAACAGAATTCCGTCGTCTCGAATTTCGCGCCGACCTGGTTGCGGAACAGGAACGTCAGCCCTTCGTTCACGACCGCCTGGCGCTTGATCGTTTCGAGATAGTACTCTACGGGGATGTCGATATCGGTAAAGACCTTGAGATCCGGCTTCCAGCGGATGCGAGAGCCCGTATCGCGCTTCGCGTAGGGCTCCTTATGCAGCCCGCCGACGTTCTCGCCATGCTCGAAATGAAGCGTATAGTGCATCCCGCCGCTGCGGATATCGGCGTCCATGTATTCCGAGGCGTACTGCGTCGCGCACAGGCCCAGACCGTTGAGTCCGAGCGAGTATTCGTAGCTGCCGTCGGCGTCGTTGTCATATTTTCCGCCGGCGTAGAGCTCGCAGAAAACGAGCTCCCAGTTGTTGCGCTGTTCCTTCTGGTTGTAATCGACGGGAATGCCGCGGCCGAAGTCTTCCACTTCCACGGAATGATCCTCGTATCGCGTGACGATGATCTTTTTGCCGTAGCCTTCGCGCGCTTCATCGATCGAATTCGATAAGATTTCAAAGACGGAATGTTCGCAGCCCTCGATGCCGTCCGAGCCGAAAATAACCGCCGGACGCAGCCGGACGCGGTCGGCGCCCTTGAGCATCGAGATACTGTCGTTGCCGTATTCCTGAGCTTTTTTAGCCATTGCGTCAATCCTCTCTTAACCGAAAAAAGGGAATGCGTAAAAGCACATTCCCAGATTTCCGTTATTCGGTTTCTTCATTCGTTTTTGATTCTTCGCGTTCATCTTCGCTTTGTGTTTTCGTTTCTTCGTTCTCCGCCGGGATCTGTACGGGATCGGCGGCCGATTCATCCGCCTCCGGCTCCTGTGCGGCAGCCGACGTTTCGATCGCCGGCGCGGAGGTTTTCTTTCCTTCCATCACGGCGGCGAATTCTTCGCCGCTCATCTTTTCGTTGAGATAGAGGTATTTCGCAACTTCATGGAGCTGATCCATGTGCTCTGTGAGGAGCGACTGCGCCTGGCTGTAGGCGCGGCCCATCATCTTGCGGATCTCGGTATCGATCTCGGCGGCGGTAACCTCCGAATAATCGCGGACGTGGCCCATATCGCGCCCGAGGAACGGCTGATCGTCGCTGATGCCGTATTTGACCGGCCCGAGCTGATCGCTCATGCCGTATTTCGTAACCATCGAGCGTACGAGCTTCGTTGCGCGTTCGATATCGTTGGAAGCGCCGGTCGAGATATCGTCGAGGACAAGCGCTTCCGAAACGCGCCCGCCGAGGAGCACGACGAGCTCTTCGAGCATTTCTTTCTTGGAATGATAGGAACGGTCCTCCGTCGGGATCTGCATCGTATAGCCGCCGGCCATGCCGCGCGGAATGATCGAGATCTGATGGACCGGATCCTGATGTTCGCAGTAATAGGTGACGACGGCGTGGCCCGCCTCGTGGTAGGCGGTCAGCGTCTTTTCACGCTCGGTCATCACGTGGCTCTTCTTCTCGGTTCCGACAACGACCTTGATCGTCGCTTCCTCGATTTCTTCCATCGTGATGGCTTTGAGGCTCTTGCGCGTGGCAAGAAGCGCGGCTTCGTTGAGGAGATTCTCGAGATCGGCGCCGGTAAATCCCGCCGTCGAGCCGGCAATCGTTTTGAGATCGACGTCCGGAGCGATCGGCTTATTGCGTGCGTGAACGCGCAGGATCGCTTCTCTGCCCTTGATATCCGGATAACCGACGGTGACGTTCCGGTCGAAACGACCGGGACGCATCAGCGCCGGGTCGAGGATATCGGGCCGGTTCGTCGCCGCGATCATGATCACGCCTTCATTGGCGCC
>CACZON010000299.1 GCA_902782805.1 Oscillospiraceae bacterium | reverse complement strand
TCTCTTTCATTTCTTACTGTATTCTGCCGAACTGCTTGTCCAGTTCGTATTTTGTGATCACCGTAAACACCGGTCTGCCGTGGGGGCAATAACGGATCTGAGGATTTTCGTAAAGCTCTTTGGCGAGCGCCGCGAGTTCCTGAGGACTGCTCTCGCTGCCTGCTTTGATGGCCGCCCGGCAGGCGATATTGTGATAAAGCCAATCGATCTTTTCGGTGGTGACGTCGGTTTTGTTTTCTGCAAGATATCCCGCGATCTCGGTCACCTGATCCTGCGCTTCATCCGGCGAAACGACGGTCGGGACGCTGCGGATCAAAAGCGTACCCGGGCCGAAATCTTCCACTTCGTAGCCGGCGTCGAAGAGCGTGCGGAGGTTTTCGATCGCCGCGGCATACTCTTCTTTTCCGAGCGTAACGGGAATCGGCGCGAGCAGCGCCTGGGAATGAATCTCCTTCTGCGCTTTGAGCCTTTCATAGAGGAGACGTTCGTGCGCCGCATGCTTGTCGATCAGGAGCAGCTTATCGTCTCCGTACTCGGCAACGATGTAAGTGTCAAACACTTCACAGCGGATTTTTACAGGGATATCAAGGATTTTTACCGCCTGCTCCGAAGGATCCTGCGGTACTTCCCGGGAATCGGCAGCCGATTTCTTCGGGGTTCGGGGCAATACCGGCACCGGCTCTGAAGGCGTTCTTTTTGGATCGACGTAATTCGAAGCTCCGCCTTTCTTTCCGAATTCAGGCCGGCGGCCGCTGTCGTGCAGATAACCGGGCTGCTTGCCGCCGGAGATTCCGAGGATCTCTTCGAGCGTCCGTTTGCGCGGCAGCGCTTCCGGCGCTTCCTGCGGCGAAGGCCGAACTGTATCCGCAGGCTCGAGCTTCGTCTGCTGCGGAGGCGCTGCCAGGCTGTTTCTCCAGAACGGATTCTTCTCCCGATCGGGAAGTTTGATTTCCTTGAGCGTATCGCCTTTTGTGATCGCGGATTTGACCGCGTGATAGACGGCGTCGAAAATCGGGCGCTCATTGACAAAGCGCACTTCGATTTTCGCGGGATGTACGTTGACGTCAACCCCTTCCGCCGCGATCGTCAGATAGAGGAAACAAGCCGGAAATTTTCCGACCATGATCGAGCCCTTATAGGCCTCCTCGAGCGCCGCCATTGCCGTACGCGTGCGGACGTAGCGGCCGTTGATAAAGAAATTCTGGAAGGTTCGGTTCGCTTTTCCGGCGTGCGGCGCGCAGACGTATCCTGAAACGCCGATCCCGCCGTATTCGTAGGAAACGGGCAGCAGCGAAGCGGTCAGATCCTTGCCGTAAACGGCGTAAATTGTCTGGAGGAGATCGTCGTTTCCGGGGGTGTTGAGCGTCATTTTTCCGTCGCGGATCAGCTGGAACGAAATCTCCGGATGTGAGAGCGCGATTTTATCGACAACCGAAGCGACCGCATTGGCCTCGGTAACGTCTTTCTTCAGAAATTTCATCCGCGCCGGGGTGTTGAAAAACAGATCGCGGACGATGATCGTCGTGCCCTGGGGGCAGCCGGCGCTGTCGAACGAGAGCTCTTCCCCGCCTTCGATCCGGTAGCTTGTCCCGGACAGCTCGCCTTCGGCTCGGGTCAGCAGCGTCACGCGCGATACGGCGCAGATCGAAGCAAGCGCTTCGCCGCGGAATCCGAGCGTTCCGATCGCGGTAAGATCTTCCGAAACGCGGATCTTGCTCGTCGCATGGCGCAAAAACGCCGCGCGGACGTCATCCTGCTCGATCCCGCAGCCGTCGTCGGTCACGCGCAAATAAGTGATCCCGCCGTGCTGAATTTCGGCGACGACGCGCCTGGCGCCGGAATCAACGGCGTTTTCGAGCAGCTCTTTGATCACGGAGGCCGGCCGTTCCACAACCTCGCCGGCTGCGATCAGCTCCGCCACCTGTTTCTCGAGAATATTGATTTTTCCCATTCGGCCCGCCTCCTTTCAGACGATTTTATCTCTTATTCTTCCTTTGCGAGCTTCGAAAGCTCAAACAGCAAGGTCATACATTCGATCGGCGTTAAAGTGTTGACGTCGATGTTTTTCAGCTTGGAAACGATCTGGGAATCGCTCGAAGAGAGCACGAGCTGGACCGCCGTATCCTGTACGTCGGCTTCGCGCTTCGTCATCGGAGACACGATCTGGTCGGATTCCAGCTTCACGAGGATCTTTTTCGCCCGCTCGATCACTTCGTCGGGCACACCGGCGAGCTTGGCAACTTCGATCCCGAAGCTGTCGTCCGCGCCGCCGCGGACGATCCTGCGCAGGAAGGTGATATCGTCGCCGCGTTTTTTGACGGCGATGTTGTAGTTTTTCACGCCTTCGATCGTGTCTTCGAGCTCCTTAAGCTCGTGGTAATGGGTGGCGAACATCGTTTTCGCACCGATCTTCTTCCGATCGGCAACGTATTCGAGAACCGCCCGCGCAATACTCATTCCGTCGAAGGTTGAGGTCCCGCGGCCGATCTCATCAAAGATGATAAAGCTCTTCTCCGTAGCGTTTTTGAGGATATCCGCAACCTCCGTCATCTCGACCATGAAGGTCGACTGACCGCCGGCGAGATCGTCGGAGGCGCCGACGCGCGTAAAGATGCTGTCGACGATCCCGAGCTGCGCATACGAAGCCGGAACGAAGGAACCGATCTGCGCCATCAGGAGGATCAACGCCGTCTGGCGCATATAGGTCGATTTTCCGGCCATATTCGG
>CACZON010000298.1 GCA_902782805.1 Oscillospiraceae bacterium | reverse complement strand
GGTCGCCATCGCTCCGTCCACTGCGGCGCGGGCGCCGGTACCCATTCCGTCGCTGAGAATCGCAACGAAGTATCCCTCCTCGTTTCTGAAAACGCTGTAGCTGTCTCCGCTGAGCGCGCCGCCGCGGCTGTTATGGGAAGCGGCCGCCCAGGAGACGGCGATCCGCGGCTTTTCCTGCGCGGAAAAATAGAGGGCGCCGTTCTTCTCCTCCGGCCTTACGGTAAAATCTCTTCGAAAAACGCGATAGAGCGCGCGTTCGAGGTAATCTTTTTCCTTCCTCTCCGGCTCCTGCGGGAACAGGAGGCTTCCGCTGATATGGAGGCTCCCTTCGTTCTTCCGCCAGCAGATCAGTTCTTTTACGGGGATCCCGTCGTGCGAAAACCGCCTCAAAAGCTTTTCCTGCGCGGAAGTATCTTCGCTGAAATCAAAATCCGTTCGGTCGGCGAGGTCGCGCAGCAGAAGCGAGAGGTTGGAAAACTGGTCGCTGACGATCTCCCGGATCTCCCGCGCCCGAAGCAGTGCCGCTTCGCCCGCGAGGTGATCGAGCCAGCAGGCGGAAATCTTTCCTGCGAGCGCCGCCCTTCTGCTGCAGAGAGAAAGAAATTCCGGCGGGAAATCGCTTTCGATCAGAACGGATTTTTCCCGCAGCACCGGCCTTAGCGCACGCAGATGCGACGTATTCTCGGAAAAATGCTCGCCCCAGCAGTAAAGGCTCATCCCGCAGCCGCTGCAGAAGCTCGTAACCGCCTCCTCGAAAACGTCGTCCTCGTTTTTGCGCCGCAGCCGCGAGAGCCGGTCGGAGACTTTCGTCAGTGCCCCGGAAACGTTCTCGATCGCCCCGGCAACAAGATACAGCCGGTGGGAGAAGAGCCGGTAAAGCCGGGCGGTCTCCGGCTTTTCGATTTGGTCCGCGCCTCTTAGCGGAAAAAAGGAAAACAGTACTCCGGCGGCGATCGCTTCGTAGATCGAGGAAAGAAAAGCGGCTTCGCTGCCGAGCTGAAGCGAAAAGACGCCGACGCTCAGCGCAAGGACGAGCGCGCCGAGCGGGCGGTTCAGCGGGGCGAAAATTCCCGTAAACAGGCCGGAGATCGCGTAGACGCCGGAGATTTCCCGGATTCCTGCGTAGCTAAGGCTCTGCAGCAGGCTGATGCAGGCGCCGACGATGCATCCGCCGCCGATCCCGCAGCGCCGCGAGACGGTCAGCAGCGCAAGGCAGAGCAGAATCTTCGAGACGGACGCGGAGAAGACCGTGACCGATGAAAAAGAGAGGCAGAAAACGCCCGCGGCAAAGCCGACCCCGGCAAGTTCGCTCAAATCAAATTCCGAAAGAGCTTTTCCGCCGGCCGCGGCCAGAAACACACGGCGGAAAAAATAGGCGCCGGCGGCGCAGAGCAGCGATTCCGAAAAATACATCAGAAGCCCGTGCCGTACGGGACTGCCGGACAGCGACATGGTAAAGCCGGTGGAGAAGCAGGCAAGAAACGCAATCCCGGGCGTATACCAGGGCCGTTCTCGTACTTTTTCAAATTTCGAGAGCGTCCAGCGGACCGAGAGCGCAACGATCATTGCGGCGACGTAACGCGCCGGAATCAAAAGCCGCCCGCCCAGCAGGTAGCCAAAAAATACGCCAAGCAGCGCAGAAAAAACCGATCCGTTTTCCGCGGCGCAGAGGAGAGAGATCCCGAAAGGAGCGTAGGAAACGAAAATCCGCGAATTCGAGGCGGCAAAACCGAAAACGGAGAGAAATAAGTAAAAGAGAACCTTCTGCGTCTCCTTCTGCCCGAAAAGAGATGCAATCCTGCCGAATAGATGCGATAACTTCCGAACGGCTGTACTGCCCATAAACATCCTGCTTTCTTTTCAAAATCTGTAGGTCTATTATAGATGCCGGCGCGGCGCCGAATTTGTCGAAGCCGGGCGGCGGTGAAAAGGAATCTGAACGCCGGGAAGCGGCGGAAAAAGCCGGGAACGGATTGTTGACAAATCATGGTGTCCGTATTATAATGAATTAAACCGATGAGAAAGTATAAGTAATCCTTAGGAGCTTTCGCAAAGAGAGCCGCGGGCGGTGGGATCGCGGCGGAAAGGATAAGGACGAATGGGCTTTTGAGGGCGCGCGGAAAAGGAACTTCCTCCCGAGTATGCAAGCCGGAGCAGGCACTCCGTCAACAATCGCCGGCATATAAATAGGTATGCGCAAAGTGGGCGCGAAAAGCGCCAAGCCGGGTGGCACCGCAGGAAGAGATCGAATCCTGTCCCAGCAGAATCAGGGGCAGGTTTTTTTATGCCCCGGAAGAAAAGGAGCTTACAGTATGGAACAGACAAACAAAAAAAGAATTTTCAGCGCAATTCAGCCGAGCGGTGTGATCACGCTCGGAAATTATCTCGGCGCGCTTCGGAACTGGGTCTCTTTCCAGGAAGAATACGAATGCATCTACGCTCTGGCGGATCTTCATACGATCACTGTCCGCCAGGAGCCGGCTGCACTGCGCAAGAATACGATGGAAGCCTACGCGCTTCTGCTTGCATGCGGCGTGGATCTCGACAAATCGCTCTTTTTTATCCAGAGTCACGTTCATCAGCACGCGGAACTCGCCTGGATCCTGAATTGCTATACGCAGTTCGGCGAGCTTTCGAGAATGACGCAGTTTAAGGACAAATCTTTAAAACACGCCGACAATATCAACGCCGGCCTCTTTACCTATCCCGCGCTCATGGCGGCGGATATCCTGCTCTACGGCGCCGACCTCGTTCCGATCGGCGCGGACCAGAAGCAGCATCTTGAGCTTGCGCGCGATATCGCGATCCGTTTCAACGGCATTTATTCGCCTACGTTTACCGTTCCCGAAGGGTTTATTCCGAAGACCGGGGCGCGGATCATGTCGCTCGCAGACCCAACGAAGAAGATGTCAAAATCCGATGAAAACGTCAATGCAACGATCTGCCTGCTCGATCGGCCGGAGGATATCATGCGCAAATTCAAACGCGCCGTGACCGACAGCGAGGCCTGCGTCCGCTATGCCGAAGGCAAGGACGGCATCAATAACCTGATGGGGATCTATTCCTGCGTAACGGGCAAGAGCTACGAGGAGATCGAAAAAGAATTCGACGGCCGCGGCTACGGAGATTTCAAAACGGCGGTCGGCGATGCGGTTGCGGCGCATCTCGCTCCGATCCAGGAAAAATTCCGTGCATACATGGCCGATAAGGCGTTTATGGAAAAGTCCTATCGTGAAAGCGCTGAGAAAGCTTCGTATATCGCGGAAAAGATGCTCGCAAAAGTCAAGCGCAAGATCGGATTTGTCGGAAAATGACCGATCCGCTGCGCATCTGCAAACGATGCCTTTTAAAAGATATGGAGGAGAACGAATACTACGAGAGCGTCGCTCAGTACGTTTCTCTTCTGGATCCCAATATCAAAGCTTCACCCGAACTCTATGAAAAGCGGCTTTCGATCTGCAAAACGTGCGACCGGCTTGTCAGCGGGATCTGCCGCAGCTGCGGCTGCTTTGTGGAGATGCGCGCGGCGGTTGAGAAAAACCGCTGCCCGAGCGAGGAGCATCGCTGGTAAAAAAGAATAATCGGCCGGATCTTCGTGTATACATTCATCAGAAACGAAGGAAAGGAAGATCCGGATTGATTGTCGTTCACAAACGAAAACTGCTGCTGGCGGCGATCGGGCTTTTATCGGTCGTCGTCCTCGCGGTGCTGATCCTGAAAAGCCCCGAGCCTGCCCTGGAGACCGCGGCGCCGGTCGTCAACTGGGGCCTGAGCTTTCAGAAAGAGGGCGAAACGCCCCGGGGAAACGCAAGCGCACAGGAGCTTCGGAAATTCGACGCCTATTTCGTCGGGGACGAAACCGAAAAGAAGATCTATCTTACGTTCGACTGCGGTTACGAAAACGGAAACACGCCCGCAATCCTTGAGGCGCTGAAAAAGCACGGTGCAAAAGCGACGTTTTTCGCCGTCGGGAATTTTCTCTCCGATAACCGCGAGTTGATCAGACAGATCGTAACTGAAGGACATACGGTCGGGAACCATACCTTTTCCCATCCGGATATGTCCGCGATTTCCTCGGAAAAATCGTTCCGCGAGGAGCTCTCGAAGAACGAGGCGCTCTACCGGGAGATCACCGGCGGCGAGATGGCAAAGTATTACCGCCCGCCGCAGGGAAAATTCAGCGAGGAAAACCTCAAAATGGCGCAAAAACTATCGTATCAGACGGTTTTCTGGTCACTCGCCTACGTCGACTGGTACGTCGACGATCAGCCCGATCCGGAAGAAGCGATCGCGCTGCTGACGAAACGGATCCATCCCGGAGCGATCGTGCTGCTGCATAATACATCGAAGACGAACGCGAAAATCCTCGATCGGCTCCTGACAAAATGGGAGAAGCTCGGCTATACTTTCGCCGCGCTCGACGAGCTTGCAGAGACAAAACGATGAAAAAGTCCCCCGGCAATACGGGGGATTTTCTTCGGATCAGTCTTCCTTTTCCGGAAACTGACTTTTTCTGCCGAGCTTTTGAAGATCCTGATGTTTTGAAAGTCCCTGCGCTATCATCGGAAAATCGTTTTCGCTTTCGGCGGTCGGCTGGATCTCGTAAGTCCCGTATTTGTGGATCAGTTCGCCTGCGGTAAGCGGACGGTCCGGAATCTCTTCGGTGTTGTTGTCCGGCTCGGGATAAACGTTCTTTTTCTTCATAAAATCACCTCGTTTTAGTATTCCGCTTCCCGGAAGTTTTACTCAGGAAAGTAACGGTAAAGGAAAAAAGATATGAACGGAATTATTGAGAGAATCATCGAAATCCTCGGCGGCGACATCGGCGGCGAATGGGTTGCGTTCATCATATCGCTGCTGCCGATTCTGGAGCTGCGCGGCGGGACCCTTGCGGCCTTTGCGCTCGGTGTACCGCTGTGGAAGGCGTTTTTGATCTGCGGGATCGGAACGCTTCTGCCGGTACCGTTCGTCCTTTTGTTTTTCCGCCAGATCATGCAGTGGCTTCGGAACATCGGCCTTGAAAAATTCGTTCAGAAAATCGAGGCGCGGGCGGAGCGCAAACGTGAGAAAGTTGAAAAATACAAGAAAATCGGTCTGATTCTCTTCGTAGCGATTCCGCTGCCGGGGACCGGCGCCTGGACAGGCTCCGTGATCGCGGCGGTTTTGGGAATGCGTTTTAAGCATGCTTTTATTTCCATCGCGATCGGTACGCTGATCGCGGATATCCTCATGTGCCTGATTTCCTACGGAATCATCGGCTGGATCTTCTAAGAGGCGGAGCTTATGAAAACGTTTGATACGGCAATCATCGGCGGAGGCGCAAGCGGCCTGATGGCGGCGGCGCAGCTTTGCAGAGCGGGAAGGAGCGTCCTTCTTCTGGAAGGCGCCGATCGCGTCGGCAAAAAGCTGCTCTCCACCGGCGCGGGAAGATGCAATCTTTCCAACGCAAGCGTGGACGCCGGAGACTACCGCGGCGGGGAACGCCTGCCCGATTGGTTCTTTCAAAAATACACGCCCGAGCGGATCGAAGCGGAATTTCGTTCGCTGGGGCTTTTGGTGCGCCGCGATCACGAAGGGAGGATCTATCCCTATTCGCTGCGGGCGAATACCGTTCTCGATCTTCTGCGCAGACATACGCAGACCGCCGAAACCGTCTGTTCCTGCGAGGCAGTCCGCGTCCGAAAAGAAGGCGGCGTCTTCTTCATCGATTCTGCCGACGGGCGCGTGTTTTCGGCGCAGAAGCTGATCCTCGCCTGCGGAGGCGCCGCCTCTGCGCAGCTTTCCAGCGGGAAAACAGGCTATTCGCTTGCTCAGTCGCTGGGCCATCGCGTAACGCCGTTGTCGCCTTCGCTCTGCGCGGTTGAGGTTCCGCCCAGGGAAGTGCGCGCTCTTGCCGGGATCCGATGCCGCGCGAAAGTGTCGCTTCTCTCAGACGAGAAAGAGATCGCCTACGAATCCGGTGAGGTCCAGTTTACGGCCCGTGCGCTTTCGGGGATTTGTGTGTTCAACCTCTCCCGTTTTGCAAAGCCGGCAATGGTGCTGAGCCTTGATCTGATGCCGGAGTATTCCGCGGCAGAAATCGAAGCGCTCCTGCCGCGCGGCGAAGAAGCGAGGAATCTCTTTGAAGGGATACTGCATCCGCGTCTCGCGCTTGAGGCGCTCAAAAAGTGCGGAATCTCGCTTTCGGCATCCGATGCGGAAAACCGTGCCGCCCGGGCGGTCAAGGATTTCCGCTTTGAGATCACCGGACTTGATTCAATGAAAAACGCTCAGGTGACCGCCGGGGGCGTTCCGATTTCCGAAATCGATCTTTCCTCGATGGAATCCAAAGTCGAGAAGAACCTTTATCTGACCGGCGAGATCCTCGATATCGACGGGATCTGCGGCGGATATAACCTTCATTTCGCCTGGAGCACCGCGCTCTGCGCGGCGGAGGCGATCCTCGGATCGCTTGAGGGAGGTGTCCCGGCGTGATCAAGGTTCCGGAAATCGCGCTGCCGATCCGCGAAGGGGAAGAAGGCCTGCTGCGCGCCGCCGCGAAAAAAGCCGGCGTCGCGGCTTCGGAGATCCTAAGGATGCGGGTGCTGCGCCGTTCGATCGACGCGCGCCGCAGAAGCGAGATCCATTATACTTATACCGTACTGCTCGATCTCGGCGACCGGGAAACGTCCTTTCTGAAACGGAACCGTTCTCCGAAAATCACGAGCTATACGGAAGAACCCTATAGAATCCCGCAGGTAAAGCCGGTGGGCGCGCGGCCGATCGTCGTCGGTTTCGGGCCGGGCGGCATTTTTGCGGCGCTCCTGCTCTCCGAGGCGGGGCTGCGCCCGATCGTTTTCGAGCGCGGCGGCGCGATCGAGGACCGCTCGGCCGCCGTAAAAGCGTTCCGCTCGGGCGGGAAGTTCTCGCCCGATTCCAACGTCCAGTTCGGCGAAGGCGGCGCAGGCACGTTTTCCGACGGAAAGCTCAATACCGGCCTGAACGATCCTCGGATCCGGAAAGTGTTTGAAGAATTCGTTGAAGCCGGGGCGCCGGAAGAAATCCTTTACGATGCAAAGCCGCATATCGGAACGGATCTGCTGCCCGGCGTTGTCAAGCGTCTGCGTGAAAAGATCGTTTCGCTCGGCGGCGAGATGCATTTTGATACGCAGCTGCGCGGCGTTTTCGTTGAAAACGGCGTTCTGCGGCAAATTGAAATATGCAAAGGCAGCGGTACACCGGAAAAAATTCCGGTCGCCGAGGTGATCCTCGCGATCGGCCACAGCGCGCGCGATACCTTTTCGAGGCTTTACGAGGCCGGGATCGCGATGACGCAGAAAAGCTTTTCGATCGGCGCGCGGATCGAACATCCGCAGGAGCTGATCGACCGCGGCCGCTACGGCGACGCCTCGCTTCACGGGATCCTTGGCGCCGCGGACTATAAGCTTTCCGAGCATCTTCCAAACGGACGCGGCGTCTATACGTTCTGCATGTGCCCGGGCGGGGAGGTCGTCTGCGCTTCTTCCCAGGAAGGCGGGATCGTTACCAACGGGATGAGCGAATACGCCCGTGCGGGTGAAAACGCCAACGCTGCGCTGCTCGTCGGGGTCGATCCCGGCGACTACGGCAGCGATCATCCGCTCGCCGGCGTCG
>CACZON010000297.1 GCA_902782805.1 Oscillospiraceae bacterium | reverse complement strand
GGAAAGGGATTATTTGGAATACAACTCAACGATCAGCGTTTCGTCAACGTCGAGATCAACGTCTTCACGAACCGGAGCTGCAACGATCTTTCCCTCAAAAGCGTCGCGGTTTACTTCGAGCCATTTGGGAATCGGATGTGCGGAGTTTTCTTCGATCACGGCCTTGATCTTATCGAGAGAGCGGCTCTTTTCCACAATGGAAACAACCTCGCCGGTCTTCGTCAGATACGAGGGGATGTCGACTCTTTTGCCGTTGACGGCAAAATGTCCGTGAACGACGAGCTGGCGCGCTTCGGCGCGGCTGCTCGCCCAACCGCATCTGTAAACGACGTTGTCGAGTCTCGTTTCGAGGATTGAAAGGAGTTCTTCACCGGTCTTGCCGGGCTTCTTCGTAGCCATCTCGTAATACTTCGCGAACTGGCTTTCCAGAACGCCGTAATAGCGCTTGGTCTGCTGCTTCGCACGAAGCTGCATTCCGTATTCGGAAGCTTTTTTACGTCCCTGACCGTGCTGTCCGGGGGCATACGCTCTGCGCTCAAGCGCGCATTTTCCTGTATAGCATCTTGCGCCCTTCAGAAAGAGCTTCTTGCCTTCTCTGCGGCATAATTTGCATACAGCATCAGTATATCTAGCCATAATTAGATGGTACCTCCTAATTCTTAATCAAACACGTCTTCTCTTCGGAGGACGGCATCCGTTATGAGGAATCGGGGTTACGTCTTTGATCATCGTAACTTCGAGGCCTGCGGCCTGAAGCGCACGGATCGCGGCTTCTCTTCCGGCTCCGGGGCCTTTTACATAGACCTCTACGGTTTTCATTCCGTGCTCCATCGCGGCTTTCGCTGCGGTTTCCGCGGCGGACTGTGCTGCAAACGGAGTGGATTTTCTCGATCCGCGGAATCCGAGTTCACCGGCGCTCGCCCAGGAAACAGCGTTGCCCTGAGTATCGCTGATGGTTACGATCGTGTTGTTGAAAGTGGACTGGATGTGAGCAGCTCCACGTTCAATATTTTTGCGTTCGCGGCGTCTGCGGACTGCGGTTGCCGACTTCTTGCCGCCTTTTTGTGCTGCCATGTTATCCCCTCCTGATTACTTCTTCTTGTTGGCCATGGTCTTTCTCGGGCCTTTTCTTGTACGTGCGTTCGTCTTCGTGCGCTGTCCGCGGACCGGAAGTCCTTTTCTGTGGCGTACGCCGCGGAAACAGCCGATTTCGATCAGTCTCTTGATATCAAACGCTACGTTGCGGCGCAGGTCGCCTTCCACGACGAGATGATGATCGATATACTCTCTGATCTTCGCTTCGTCGCCTTCGGAAAGGTCGCGGACGCGGACGTCCGGATTCACGCCGGTTACCTGACAGATGTTCGTGGCAGTCTTTCTGCCGATGCCATAGATATAGGTAAGGGCAATTTCAATGCGCTTATCTCTTGGCAGGTCTATACCTGAAATACGAGCCATACGGCTATACCTCCATTACATAAATAAGATTCACGGGTCTGAATCCCGCGAGCGCCGTATCAGCCCTGGCGCTGTTTGTGTTTCGGGTTCTCACAGATAACCATGATTTTCCCTTTGCGTTTAATGATCTTGCACTTGTCGCAAATTTTCTTTACAGAAGGTCTGACTTTCATTTCTGCTTACCTCCTTGTGAGAATTTCAATCAGATTTCTTTACTTCGAACGCCAGGTGATTCTGCCGCGCGTCAGGTCGTAAGGCGACATTTCGACCGTGACCTTGTCTCCCGGGAGGATGCGGATGTAGTTCATCCTCAGCTTTCCGGAAATATGCGCTAAAATCTGATGGCCGTTCGGCAGCTCCACCGTAAACATCGCGTTGGGCAGAGCTTCTTTTACGATCCCTTCCAGTTCAATTACGTCCTGTTTTGACATTGGGTAAAACCTCCTCGATCCATGGTCTCATTCATGCTCACAAAAGCGCCGGAGCGCTTTCTTGATCGCGCGATCGCTGCGCATCTCCTCTTCCGATAAAAACGAGAGCGTTTTCGAAAGATGAATGTGCTTTTTCTTCTTGGGGGCTTCGAGCGTCCGCCGCGCGCCGTCGCAGATGACTGCGTAGACGCCGTCGTCCTCGAGCACCACCGCAAACTTGCCCTGATCGCGCCCTGCATTGGAAAAAACGACTTGCCCGCGTTTTAGTTCCATAGGGTCCACCGTCCTTAATCCGGCAGGGTCAGTATCACCGGACCGGATGCGGTGATGGCAACCGTGTGCTCAAAGTGCGCAGACAATTCACCATCGGCTGTAACCGTAGTCCAGCCGTCTTGAAGCGTTTTTACCTGATAGCCGCCCGCGTTGACCATCGGCTCGATGGCGATCGTCATTCCGGGGACGAGCCGTACGCCTCTTTTAGGCGTACCGTAATTCGGAACGCTGGGATCTTCGTGTAGTTTCGCGCCTACTCCGTGGCCCACGAAATCGCGTACAACCGAGTAACCGCGAAGTTCGACATACTCCTGAACCGCATGACCGATATCGCCGATTCTGTTTCCGGCTTTCGCCTGGGCAATTCCCTGATAAAGGCTCTCTTCCGTTGCCTTTAAGAGTTTTTTTGCCTTTTCGGAAACGTCGCCGCACGGGAACGTATACGCGTTGTCGCCGTTGAATCCGTCGATAAACGCGCCGACGTCCACGCTGACGATATCGCCTTCCTTAAGAATCGTCTTGTGGTCCGGGATGCCATGGATAACCACGTTGTTGACCGAGATACAGGCGCTGGCGGGGAATCCGCCGTAGCCGAGAAAATTGGGGGTCGCGCCTTCGCTTTCGATATATTTTCGGATCTCCCTGTCGATCTCGAAGGTGGAAACCCCGGGTTCTATCATCGTCCCGGCAAGCCGGAGCGCCCGCGCGGAAATTTTCCCCGCAAGGCGCATCGCGGTAAGCTCTCGGGCCGTTTTGACGCTGATCATACGAGCGCCTCCAAAGCAGAAATAATCTGATTTGAGATCTCGTCGATCGCGCCGCAGCCGTTTACCGAAAAGACTTTGTTCTGCTTTTCGTAGTAAGCCTTGAGCGGCTCGGTTTTTTCATGATAGACGTTCAGTCTCTCTTTGACTGTATCCGGGTGGTCGTCCTTGCGCTGAACAAGGGCGCCTGAACACAGATCGCAGACTCCTTCTACCTTCGGCTTTTTGTTGACGATGTGGTAGGAGGCGCCGCAAACGGAACAGACACGGCGGCCGGACATTCTCTGAACGATCTCCCCGTCGGGTACGTCGATATCGACGACCTTATCGATGGTGATGCCCATTTTGTCCAGCGCCTCGGCCTGGGGAATGGTTCTCGGGAAGCCGTCGAGCAAAAAGCCCGCTTTGCAGTCGTCCTGAGAAAGACGCTCCGCAACGATCCCGATGACGACTTCGTCCGGGACGAGCTGGCCCGCTTCGGTATACTGCTTTGCCCGAAGTCCCATTTCCGTACCGCTTCTCAGCGCGTCACGGATAATATTACCCGTTGAAATTGCCGGAATACCAAAATGCTTGCAGATGGTTTCGGCCTGTGTGCCTTTTCCCGCTCCGGGGGCACCTAACAGAATTAAATTCACAGCGCCACGCTCCTTATCAATCAAGGAATCCTTTGTAATGGCGGAGCATTAACTGAGATTCAATCTGCTTGACCGTTTCGAGTGCAACACCGACCAGAATGATCACCGAAGTGCCGCCCATGGTCATGTTGGTCATACCGGTAAGATTTCCGTAAATGATCGGCAGCAGCGCGATGAACGCGAGGAAGAGCGCGCCGATCAGAGTGATCCTCGACAGAATTCTCGCGATGAAATCCGAGGTCGGACGACCCGGGCGGATTCCCGGGATGCCTCCGTTGTTCTGGCGAAGATTATTTGCCATTTCAATCGGATTGTACTGAATCGTAATATAGAAATACGCAAACAGGATAATCAGAATGAAATACAGCACAGAATAAAGCCATCCGGACGTTGACAGCGCATTGAAGAAGCCGTTCCAGAACGAGCTCTTCGTCGCCGAATCCCCCATGAAGAACTTGATCGTAGAGGGGATCGAAAGGATGGAGCTTGCGAAGATGATCGGCATAACGCCGCTCATTCCGACCTTGATCGGAATATAGGTGCTCTGGCCGCCGTACATCTTTCTGCCGACTACGCGCTTTGCGTACTGAACCGGGATCCTGCGCTCCGCATCGTTCATATAGATGATGACCCAGATGACGATGAGGAAAAGCACGATGAACAGCGGGACGAGTACGAAATAACGCGCATAGTTCGAGGGATCCTCGAACGCCGCTCTGAGGTAAGCCCAGAGCTGGCCGATCGTCGTCGGCATACGGGCGATGATGCCCGCGAAGAGGATGATCGAAATGCCGTTGCCGATTCCCTTTTCGTTGATCTGCTCGCCGAGCCACATCAGCAGCGCCGTGCCGGCGGTGAACGCCAGAACGATTACAAACGCCGTGAAGACGGCCGGAGCGCCGGTGCGATAAAGGGTGATGCCGCTGTTTTTCAGATAGAAGAAGTAGAAAATACCCTGGATCAGGCCGAGGAGAACGGTAACGTACCGCGTGATCGCGCCGATCTTCTTTCTGCCTTCTTCGCCTTCCTTCGACATCCGCTCGAGCGCGGGGATGGCGACGGTCAGCAGCTGCATGATAATTGAAGAGTTGATATACGGGGTAATACCCATTGCAAACAGGGTCGCCTGGGAGAACGCGCCGCCGGTGAGCATGTTGATATAGGAGAGCATGCTCCCGCTTTCGTTGACGCTTTCCATCAGCGTTTTGAGCGATTCAACGTTCAAAAACGGAACCGGAATGACGGAGCCGAACCGGAACACGATGACAACGAACAGCGTAAAGAGGATCTTTCGGCGGATGTCCGGAATTCTCCAGGCATTCTTCATTGTATTGAACAACTTAGATCACCTCGGCCTTTCCGCCGGCAGCTTCAATCTTGGTTTTCGCAGCTTCGGAAAAAGCGTTCGCCTTTACGGTAAGGTTTTTCGTTAACGTTCCGTTCGAGAGGATCTTGATGCCATCGGCAGCATCTTTGATAATGCCGGCATCAATCAATGCCTGCGCGTCGACAACAGC
>CACZON010000296.1 GCA_902782805.1 Oscillospiraceae bacterium | reverse complement strand
CAGTCGAGGATCACGCCGATCCCGGCCTGGTGGCAGGCGTCGACAAGCGCCATAAACGCTTCGGGCGTTCCGTAGCGGTGCGTCGGGGCGTAGTAGCCCGTCACCTGGTAGCCCCAGGAGCCCTCGAAGGGATGCTCGGTGACCGGCATCAGCTCGATATGGGTGTAGCCCATCTTTTTGACGTAAGGAACGAGCTCTTTCGCAAGCTCTTCGTAGCTTAAAAAGCTGCCGTCCTCGCGGCGGCGCCAGGAACCGAGGTGAAGCTCGTAGATATTGATCGGCTGCTCGAGCGGATTGTGCTTCCATTTTTCGTTCCGGAAGGCTTCGTCGCCCCAGGAATAGCCGTCGATCTCCCAGACCATGCTCGCTGTTTTCGGCAGCGGCGCGAAGCGGAACGCATAGGGATCGCTTTTATAGACGAACGTGCCGTCCGGCCGTTCGATATAGTACTGGTAGCAGTCGCCTTTTTTGGCATAGGTCGATTCGATCTCCCAAACGCCGTTCGGATCCTTCTGCATGAAAAGCTCTTCGGTGTTCCAGAAGTTGAAATCGCCGGCGAGCCGCACGCTTCTGGCGCCGGGCGCCCAGACGCGGAAAACGTAGCCATCCCGGCCTGCAAGGCGATGCGCGCCCATAAAGGTATACGCGTCGTCGCTTTCGCCGCGGAAAAAGCGCTCTTTTTTCTCAATCAGTTCCCGGTCCATCCGATCCTCCGAAGCCGCTGTACCGTTTTCCGGCCTTCGCGTGATTAGTTTAATCCAAGTATATTGTAGCGCAAAGCCGGTGAATATTCAATCTTTTTTGAAAGAAAAGCGCAAAAACATCCGCGAAATAATCACCAAATTTTTAGGTAAAATTTTTCTCTTTCCCGAAGACGAAAGAAGATCTCCGCGCCTTGTCTCGCGGAGGATTCTGCGGTATAATGAAAATGATTTGAAATCCGGGAGGAGGGCAAAACGCGATGGAGCGGGAAAATATCTTTGAGCGCGGCTCGATCCGCAAAACGTATTTTGCGCTGGCGCTGCCGGTTACCTTCAATATGGTGCTCTCCGTCGTCTACAACGTTGCGGACACCTACTTTATCTCGCGGACCCAGAATACCGACCTCGTCGCTGCAGTTTCGCTCTGCGGCCCGATCTTCATGATCATGATGGCCTTCGGCAACATCTTCGGTCAGGGCGGCGCTTCGAAGATTTCGCGCCTTTACGGCAGCGGCGATCTCTCGGCGACGAAAAAAGTCAGTTCCTTCTGCTTCTGGGCGGCGGTCGCCGTCGGCGTGCTGCTCGGCGGAGCGATGCTTCTGCTGCACCGCCCGCTGCTCTCTTTGCTCGGGACGACCGAAGAGACCTATCCCTACGCGCTCGAGTATTACATGACGATGTCCGCCGGCGCGCCGTTCCTGACGCTCAATTTCATCCATATGAACCTCCTGCGCTCCGAGGGAATGTCGAAGGAATCGATGTTCGGTTCGGCGGGCGGGATCCTGATCAATATCATTCTCGATCCGATCTTCATCAGCGTTTTCCATTGGGACGCGTTCGGCGCGGCGCTCGCAACGGTGATCGGTTATATCTTTACGGACGTTTTCCTCTTCATCATCGTTCAGAAGAAGAGCCGGATCCTTTCCGTGAAACCGAAAATCGCGCGCATTTCGGGCCGGGTGGCCGCGGAGATCGTGACCGTAGGCCTGTCCGTGGCGATTACGAATATCCTCTCGAGCATCTGTACGATTCTTACAAACCAGTTCCTTTTGCCTTACGGCAACGACCGCATTGCGGCGATGGGAATTTCCCATAAAGTTTCGATGATCGTCTTCCTCGTGATGATCGGGATGACGACCGGCGCGGCGCCGATCGTCGGTTACTATTACGGCGCGCGCAGCTTCGTAAAGCTCAAAAAGCTGCTGCGTTTTCTCTGCCTCGTGGTCGGCGGAACCGTTGCGGTAACGGGGCTGATCCTATATATCGCCGCAAAGCCGTTCGTCGGGCTCTTCCTTGAAGATCCGGCGATCGTTGAGCAAGGCTCGCTGATGCTGCGCTGGCAGGTTGCGCTGATGCTGTTCGCGGCCGCCGCGATGATCATTTCGGTCTGCTTCCAGGCGTCCGGAATGGCGGCGGAAGCACTGATCATCTCTTTCCTGCGACAGGGGATCGTTTTCTTCGTCGTGATCGAGATCTTAGCCCGTGTCTTCGGATATATGGGGATCATCACGGCGCAGGCAGCGACGGACGTGATCACGGCGCTGATCTGCGGCGCGCTGTTCTTCCTGCGCTTCTGGCCGAAGATCAGGAACACCGCCGGCGGAAAACCGGAACCGCGGCAAACCGGCGCGGAATCGGAACGTCAAACGGAACAATGAAAATAAACGGAGGGAAATCAAATGGCAATTCTGGAAACGGCAGTCAAAAGCGGAAACGTAAAAGGATTTGAAACAGAGACGAAGGGGATTTCCTGCTTCCTCGGAATCCCGTATGCAGAAGCGCCGGAGGGCGAGCTTCGCTGGCGTTCCCCGAAACCGAAGGGAAGCTGGGAAGGTACCCGCGTCTGCGACGATTTCGGCCCGAGCTGCTATCAGCGCGACGGCAGCGCCGCGCCCTTCTGGAAAGAACTCGTCGAGAAAAACCCGGTTCCGCCGCGCCCGCTACGCATGTCGGAAGATTGCCTTTCGCTCAATATCTGGACGCCTGCCGCAAGCGCGCAGGAGCGGCTTCCGGTTATGGTCTGGTTTTACGGCGGCGGGCTGCAGGGCGGCACCTCCGACGATATCATTTTTGACGGCGAAGGCCTCTGCCAGTACGGCGTCGTGCTCGTAACCGTCAACTATCGGACCGGCGTTTTCGGCTATTTCGGCTTCGATGCGCTCGAGGAGGAAACCGAATACCGTACCTGCGGAAACTACGGCCTGCAGGATCAGATCCTGAGCCTGCGCTGGGTAAAGGAAAACATCGCGGCGTTCGGCGGCGACGCCGAAAACGTTACGATCTTCGGCTGCTCCGGCGGCGGAAGAAGCGTTCAGGGTGTCTGCTGCTCACCGGTTGCGCGGGGATTGGTCAAACATGCGATCATCCACAGCGCCGGCGGCCTCAACCCGAACTACAGTCTCGAGTATTCGGCGCTCAAAGCGCGCGGAAAAGAATTTGTGCAGTACTGCGGCAAAAGCAGCCTTGCCGAGATGCGTGCGATCCCGGCGCCGGAGCTTCAGGCGAAATACGAGGCGTTCCGCAAGCAGTTCAATATCACCGGCGACGGTTATTTCCTTCCCGTTACGATGGACGAGATCGTCCGCCGGGGCGGCCAGGCCGATCTCGATTACATCCTCAGCACGACCGCAAACGAAATCAAATGGCCGGTGCGCGAAAAAGTGACCGTCCGGAACTTCAAGGATCACGTGTTCGGCGAGCGCACGCAGATTTTCGGCTCGATCTGCAGGCCGGAAACCGACGAACAGGCGATGGACTACGCACAGTGGGCGGAAGTCTACGAGATGAAGGGCGCGCAGCTCGGCTGGGCGAAGCTTCAGGCGGCAAGCGGCAAAAAGCCCGTATATCTTGCTTCCTTCGATCATCCGATGCCCCACAGCGGCCTTGCTTCCCACGGCGACGATCAGTATTACGTCTTCCATACGCTGCGCAAATTCTGGTTCCCCTCAACGAAAGAAGACGACGACCTCTCTCGGATGATGATGCTGCGCTGGACGAATTTCGCAAAGACCGGAAACCCGAACGCCGAGGGGCTCGCCGAATGGACGCAGTATACGCCCGATTCTCCGCTGACGATGAGCTTTACGACCGCGCAGGGCAGCTCGATGAAGGATAAAAAGGTCCGTGAAATCGAAGAACTCGCCGAGGTTTATATCCATTGGGGAGAAGACCGGTAAAGAACGAGCGGAATCCTTTTGCTCGCTTGACTTTACCTTGCCGGAAAGGTAAAATAGAACCGAAAAGAAACGATAGGGAGGGTTTGTGAATGGACGAGATTTTTGTAAAAGAGAGAACGCTGCCGGAGGCGTATCATAAAGCGCTGATGGCGCTGCAGAACGCGCCGGTGATCCCTTGCCCCGATTGGAATACCGAGCAGAAAGAAGTCAGCATGACTTACGTCGTAACGGAACCGCTCGCGGATCCGATGATTTCCCGGCTCTTTATCGGCGATCCACATTCCCTGGAGCAGTACCGCCAGGAGATGCTCGACGGCATCATGGATTTCGAGATCGAGCGCGGCAACTGGGTGTACACCTATCATTCGCGTTACGAGAATCAATATCCGTTCATCCTCGAAGAACTCCGCCGCAATCCCTGGTCTCGCCGGGCGGTGATGGATATCCGCACGCCGGAAGATATGGGTTCGGACGACCCCGCCTGCTGGCAGCACGCGCAGTACTTTATTCGCGACGGCGCCCTCCACTGCAAGATTCTTTTCCGCTCGAACGACGCCTGCAAGGCTTCGTATATGAACGCTTTCGCGCTCATCATGCTCCAGAAGCGCATTGCGGACGAGCTCGGCGTGAAAATGGGAACGTATACCCACCGCGCCAACAGCTTCCATTGCTACGCGCGCGATTTCGATCTGCTCGCGGGGTACATCAAGCGGATCGAAAGCGGAGAGGATCTCGTCTTCGATTACGAGGACGACTGGGACGAACTGATGGAAGAAGAGCGTCCGTCGATCGCCGCCATGGTGCGCGAACAGTACGAAAAAGGTCTCAAATAGAAAAAAGCCCGCCGAATCGTCTGGCGGGCTTTTCGCGATGATGGAACGAAAAAAGGGGGAAGAAGCTTGAAAACCGCATTGGTAACGGGCGCCGCCGGCGGGATCGGCAGCGCGGCGGTGAAAGCGCTGATCGACGACGGGTACGACGTCTGGGGGCTCGATCTCAAAAAGCCGGAACGTCTGCCGGGGCTTCGGTTCCTCGAAACCGATCTGACCGATGAAAAAAGCGTGACAAACGCGTTTGAAACGCTCCGCGCTCACGGCGTTGTACTCGACTGCATCGTCCACGCGGCCGGGCTCTACGATCTCGATTCCCTCGTAGAGATCGGTGAAGCGCGGCTTGCGAATATCTTCGAAGTCAATTTCTTTGCGGTCTGCCGCGTCAATCGGCTGTTCCTTCCTCTGATCCGAAAAGGCGGGCGGATCCTGATCACGACGAGCGAGCTTGCGCCGCTCGATCCGCTGCCTTTCACCGGAATTTACGCGGTTACGAAAACCGCGCTCGATCGATACGCGTATTCGCTGCGCATGGAGCTGCAGCTGCTCGGGATCTCCGTGATCGTTCTGCGCCCCGGCGCGGTCGACACTGGCCTTCTGGACGTTTCCACCCGCGCGCTCGACCGCTTCTGCGCGCATACGGAGCTTTATCCCGTCAACGCCGGTCGTTTCCGCGAGATCGTCGGCAAAGTGGAGGCGCGGAAGATCCCGCCCTCGAAAGCAGCGAAAAAGATCGTAAAGGCGCTGGATTCAAAACATCCGCGTCTGGTGTATAAAATCAACCGAAATCCGCTTCTGCTCCTTTTAAACGCGCTGCCGGACCGGCTGCAGTGCGCGATCATTCGCAGGATTTTGAAGACGCCGGAGAAACGCGCAGGTGAAAAATGAGCGGCAGATTTGAAATCCGCAGAGCGTCAGCGCAGCAGCTGCCTGAAATTTTGACAGTTTACGAGCGCGCGCGGCGCTTTATGCGCGAAACCGGAAACCCGAACCAATGGAGCGGCGGCTATCCTGCGCCGCAGCTTCTTGAAAACGATCTTGAAAAAGGCAATCTCTACGTTCTTCTAAAAGGAGAGAAGCTTTGCGGCGTGTTCGCGCTGATTTTCGGCGAGGATTCCACCTACCGCGTGATTGAAGGCGGCACCTGGGGGAGCGATGCCCCTTACGCTGCGATTCACCGCATCGCCTCCTCCGGGGAGGAGCACGGCATTTTGGAAGCGGCGGTTTGCGATGCGCGCTCGCGCATCGGGCACATCCGCATCGATACCCATCGCGACAACGCCGTGATGCAGCACCTGCTTATAAAGCTCGGCTTTTCCCGCCGGGGGATCATCTATCTTCCAAACGGCGATCCGCGTATTGCCTTCGAGCTTTTCTGAGCAGAAAAAAGATTCGGCTTCAACCGGAACAGACGGAAGAAATCTCTTCTGAACAGTAAAAAACGCAACGAAAGGATGAATTTCATGCAGGAAAGATACCCTTCGCTTTTCACGCCGATCAAAATCGGCGGCGTCACGCTCAAAAACCGCGTCATTCTCACCGCAATGGGAAATACCGCTCCCTTCGGTCACGACGGCAGCTTTAATCCGAACATCCGCGATTACTATATGGATCGCGTGCGCGGAAACGTCGGCCTGATCATCCCCGGCGTCACCGGCGTCAAAAGCGTCGGCGGCTATCTCTACGAACGCGAGGACGTTTTCCTCGGCCCGATCAAAGAGATGATGGACGAGATCCACGCGGGCGGAACGAAATTCTTCCTCCAGCTCGGCGCGGGCTTCGGACGTGCGCAGCTCGCCGGGATCGGCATGAATATGGACGAAGCGACGCGCAATCTGCTGATGGTCGCGCCCTCCGACGGCCTGCCGAACGTCTGGGTTCCGGAAATCAAGCACCGCGGACTGACGCGGGAGGAAATCCGCGACCTCGTCGACGCGTTCGGAAAATCGGCGCTGCTCTGCAAGCGCGCCGGGATCGACGGCGTTGAGATCCACGCGATCCACGAGGGCTACCTGCTTGATCAGTTTACGATTTCAAATACCAACCACCGCACGGACGAATACGGCGGTTCGCTCGAAAACCGGTTCCGCTTTATCACGGAGGTCATCCGCGAGATCAAAAAGACCTGCGGCAAGGATTTCCCCGTAATGATCCGCTACAGTGTCACGAGCAAGATGCGCGGCTTCAATCAGGGCGCGCTGCCCGGCGAAGCGTTCGAAGAATTCGGCCGCAGCCTCGAGGAAAGCCCCGCGGCGGCGCGGCTGCTCGAAAAAGCCGGCGCCGACGGTCTCGACGCCGACAACGGCTCCTACGATTCCTGGTG
>CACZON010000295.1 GCA_902782805.1 Oscillospiraceae bacterium | reverse complement strand
GGGTGATCGAATACATCGCGGCGAAGCCGTTCGGAAACTCGGACAGAGTTGCGCTGACCTGCAGTAAAGACAACCCGGCTGCAAGAAAGCTGTATGAGAAAAAGCTTTCGTGCAACCGGAAACGAGGATGAGGACGAAATCGAACTTGTCATGAAGCTCGGCTGAGCAAGGAGGCAGAACATGCGTACGAAAATTATTGTAACCGGTAAACACACCGAAGAAAACATCCAACGCTTTAAGGAGCTACCCGGGGCGCAGATCGTGTTCGTGCCGACGCTCGACGACGTCAGCCCGGCGGATTGGGCAGATACGCAGATCCTCGTGGGCGGCGTGAACAAAACGCTTGCCGAAAACATGCCGAATCTCCGGTTCGTGCAGCTGTTCAGCGCAGGAGCGAACGGATTTTCCTGGCTTCCCGAGCGCATCGTTCTCGCGAATGCCTACGGCGCCTACGGCGATTCCATCGCGGAACACCTGCTTACTACAACGCTCATGGCGATGAAGCGCATGCCGGAATATTTCGAAATGCAGCAGGAACAGGGCTGGCGCCTTCTCGATGATCTTGTTCGCTTTGAGGGCTCAAGAATCCTCTCTGTCGGAATGGGCGCGATCGGAAGCTCCTATCTCAGAAAATCTCACGCGCTCGGCGCGATTTGCTACGGCGTACGCAGAACGGTTCACGATTGCCCCGATTTTGTAGAGGAGCTTGTGGATCCGAGCGGAATCGACCGCCTGCTGCCGGAGATGGACGTTGTGGCGCTGAGCTTGCCCGGAACAGACGAGGTAAACGGAATGTTTGATGAACGCCGGCTGCGTCTCATGAAAAAAGACGCGATCATCCTCAACGTCGGGCGCGGCAATTCGATCGTGACGCAGGATCTGATCCGCGTGATGAACGAAGGCCACCTGCGCGCCGCCTGCCTCGACGTGATGAACCCGGAGCCGCTGCCGAAGGACCATCCGCTCTGGACCACGCCGCGCGTATATCTCACCCCGCATATTTCCGGCGGCTTCCGCGCGGGGATCAATTATCCGCGCGTGATCGATACGGCGATCCGGAATCTTACGCTGGTATTAAACGGAGAGCCTCCGATCCATATCGTGGACCGAACGCTCGGATACTGATCCGCGTACGGATCATGACCCGAAGCGTCGCCCGGATCATACATAGAGAATACATAGAGAAAGCGGCGCTGCCGGATCGGAAAGAGATCGGCGCGCCGCTGTTTTTCACCGCCGGCACTTCGGAATCACAGCGTTCGTTTCGATTTTTTAATGAAGAAGCGTTCGGCTTTTACTTTTTTCGTATCTGCTTTCTGCCGCTTGTACACACGCGCGAAACTGTGTTATAATAAAATTGGAAAATAGAATGAAATCGTGAAAGGACACAGCGCATGGAGAGTGAAAAAACCTCTGCCCGGGCCAAACGGCAGAAAATGATGCTCGAAGATCCGATGATCCGCGTAATACCTACGCTGGCGATTCCCATGATCATCTCTTCGATTATCGATTCGATCTATAATCTCGCGGATACGTTCTTCGTCAGCGGGCTTGGGGAAACGGCGACCGCGGCGGTTGCCGTCAACGATTCCCTGATGAATATACTCCGGTCGATTGCTATGGGCTTTGCCCTAGGCGCTTCAAGCTATATTTCGCGCCTGATGGGCGCGAAACAGGATGAAAGAGCCTCCAATGTCGCAACGACGACGCTGACCATCGGATGTCTCTTTTCTCTGCTCTTCGGCCTCGTTTGCTTCGTATTCAAAGGTCCGATCGTCAATCTGCTCGGCAGTACGACAGAGGCTCACCAGTACTCCGTGGACTACGCGACCTGGATCACGCTCGCCGCGCCTTTCACCACCGCCAATCTGATTTTAAACCAGCTGCTGCGCAGCGAGGGCAGTACGCATTACGCGATGGTCGGCATGTGTTCCGGCTGTATTCTCAACGTCGCGCTCGATCCGCTGTTCATCCGGACGTTCGAATGGGGCGTCGCCGGCGCCGCTGCCGCTACCGCGCTGAGCAAGGTGTTCAGCTGC
>CACZON010000294.1 GCA_902782805.1 Oscillospiraceae bacterium | reverse complement strand
TCGCGGCGATGAGCGCGATCCCGAATATGCGCGTCTATTGCCCGAGCGACCGTCATCAGACGAAAAAACTGATCGAGGCGCTCCTTTGCGATGAAAAACCGGCCTATCTGCGCGTCGGCAGAAACCCGGTCGAAGACGTCTACGATGCGGAGAACGTTCCCTTTGAGCTCAATCGCGCAACCGTCCTTTCCGAAGGCGACGACGTTCTGATCGTAGCCTGCGGTGAAATGGTCCTTGCGGCGAAGGAAGCGGCGCAGGCGCTGCGCGAAAAAGGGATTTCCGCGGCGGCGCTCGATATGTACTGCATCAAACCGCTCGATGAAAAAACGCTGATCGAAAAAGCGAAGAACGTCAAGGCGGTCATCACGATCGAAGAGCACGCGCCCTACGGCGGGCTCGGCACCACGGTCGCCGGCGTTCTCGCGCAGAACTGCCCGAAGAAGATGAAGATCCTCGCGCTTCCGGATTCCCCGGTCATCACCGGCGTTTCCAAAGAGGTCTTCGATTATTACGGACTCAATACCGCGGGCATCGTAAAAGCTGCAGAGGAGCTGCTTCATGAATAATTACGTCATCGGTATCGACCAGAGCACCCAGGGGACGAAAGCGATCCTCGTCGACAGTGAAGGCAGGATCCTTGCGAGAACCGACCGAAGCCACCGCCAGATCGTCAGCCCGGAGGGCTACGTTTCTCACGATCTGGACGAAATCTATAAAAACACCCTCGCCGCGGTTCGCGAGCTGCTGCTCAACAACCGCGTCAGCGAAGAGGCGATCATCGCCGTCGGCATCAGCAACCAGCGCGAAACGACAACCGCGTTCCGCCCAGACGGCTCGCCGATCGGAAACGCGATCGTCTGGCAGTGCGCGCGCGCAACGGAGATCGTCAACCGCATGACGGCGGATGATCCCGCGTTTGCCGAGCTCGTATACGACAGAACGGGGCTGCCGCTTTCACCGTATTTTTCGGCGGCGAAGATGCGCTGGCTTCTGGAAAACCAGATCGGCGACGAAGAAGATTACCGCTTCGGAACAATCGATACCTATCTCGTTTACCGTCTGACTCAGGGCGCCGTCTATCGTACCGATTATTCCAACGCCTCGCGCACCCAGCTGCTCAATCTTCATACGCTCACCTGGGACGACGAACTGCTCTCCCGCTTCGGGATCAAACGCGAAGCGCTGCCGGAGATCGGAATGAGCGACGGCGGCTTCGGAGAGACGACCTTCGGCGGCTTCCTCAAAAAGCCGGTCCCGATCCTTTCGGTCATGGGAGATTCCCACGCGGCGCTGTTCGCTCAGGGATGCCACCAGAAGGGCATGGTCAAAACGACGTACGGCACCGGTTCCTCGATTATGATGAACATCGGCCCGAAATATCAGAAGAGCGCCTACGGCCTCGCAACCTCGCTCGCGTGGGGCAGAGGGGGCGAAGTCGACTACGTCCTCGAGGGCAATATCAACTATGCCGCAGCCGTGATCACCTGGCTTAAAAACGATCTGCACCTGATCGAATCTGCCCGCGAAGTTGAAGCGGCCGCGTTCGCCGCGAATCCCGAGGATCGCTGCGTGCTCGTCCCGGCCTTTACCGGCCTTTCCGCACCGCATTGGGACAACGACGCCCGTGCGATCATCACCGGCATGAGCCGCACCACCGGCCGCAACGAGATCATCCGCGCGGCGGAGGAGAGCATCGGTTTCCAGATTACCGACGTCCTGCTCGCAATGGAAAAGGACAGCGGGATCAAAATCGAAGAGCTTCGGGTCGACGGCGGACCGACGCGTGACAAATACCTCATGCAGTTCCAGAGCGACCTCGCCGACGCGAAGGTCTGCGTACCGAACGCGGAGGAATTCTCGGCGCTGGGCGTCTCCTATATGGCGGGCATCCGCGCGGGAATGATGCGCGATACCGTCTTCTCGGGGACGAAACGAACCGTTTACGAGCCGAAAATGAGCGATGAAAAGCGCGCGGAGAAATTCGCGCTTTGGAATCAGGCGCTTCAAAAGGCGAAAAGCTGATTTTGATCAGGAAGAAAGGAGAAAACCGTTATGAATTGGCATAAGAACATGGGACCGCTCGATTTCTCTGCATTTGAAAACATCCTGCTCGAGGATCCCTGGGGCGATATCCGCCCCCAAAGCGAGCCGTATTTCCACGCGGAGAAGATCGCCGACGGCGTCTGGCAGGTCCTTTCCGACGGCGACCACAGCTACGTGGTCGAAGGCGACGACGAGCTGATCGTGATCGACGCCGGCATCGGCGCCGGCAGCCTCAGAGATTTCTGCCAGTCGCTCTGCCCGGAAAAACCGCTTTACCGCATGCTGCTGACTCACGCCCACGGTGACCATATCCTCAACTGCTACCAGTTCGATTGCGTCTATATGTCGGAGGATACCTATCGTCTGCGCGCGCATTTCGGCGAGTTTGCGAATATGGGCGTTCCGGATGATTATCCGGTTGTTTTCCTTCACGACGGCGACGTTATCAACTTAAAAGGCCGTCCGCTCGAGGTCCTTGCGATCGACGAGCATATGAAGGGCGGGCTCCAGTTCCTCGACCGCAAATCCCGTATCCTCTTCTGCGGCGACGAGCTCAACGGAAACTTCTTCGACAGCTCGGTTTCCGTAGAGCATTCCTTCCGCAATCTTCAGCGCTGGACCGCGCTGCGTCCCTATTACGACGTCCTCGCCGCCGGCAACGATCTCCACGACGCTTCCTACGTGGAGCGGTATCTTGAGATCGCGGAATACATCTTAAACGGCCACGAAAACGAAGGCGTCGCGGTTTACAAGCCCCATACGACCGACCGGATCTCCTCGATTTCCGAGAAGGACGGAAAGCGCGTCTTTGCGCGCCGCGCCCCGAAGATGGTCGGCGTCGGGCTCGAAGAAAAGATGATCGAAGCGGGCTACGAGGAAAACCTCAAACTCAACGACGGCCATTTTGCTTTCTGCTTTATGCGCAAATTGGGGCCGAACGGCCCCTTCGACCGCGAGCTTGTCCGCAACGGCGCACATTTCTGCTATTACCTCAACCGTATCTGGGATAAATAAACCGTTTCCAAACAGCGAAGAGACCGAAAGATTCCGAAAGGCATCCTTCGGTCTTTTGCTGTTGCAGACGATATCGGAACGTGATATACTGAAAATCAAGGAAACGAATTTCGCAGAAGACAGCTTCTGCGCGAAATGATCATGAGCCGGAAAGGAGAAGAATCCATGGCAAACGAAAATTCGCTGAAAGAAGATTGGAAAGAAGTCGGGATCGAAGTCGGAAGCTCGGTTGCAAAAATCGGAAAATCGATCTTCAAATCCGCGAGAGTCGGCGCGAAAAAGCTGGAAAACTGGGCGGATGAAAACAAGGAGAATCCGCCGCAGGAAACAGGTCTGCTCGAAAGCTGGAGCGATACGGGACATACGATCGGCGAAGCGGCGGCCGATTTCGGCAGAGCTGCCGTGCGTACCGCGAAGGCCGGCGTCCGCAAGGCCGAAGAGCTGGCGCAGAAGGACGACAACGAAAAGAAAGAATAGCGGATCGCAAAACGGAAAGAGCATCCGCAGCAATAGATGCAGCGAAATCCCGGCGCGCGTTTTGGCAGCGCGCCGCAGCGAGGTGAAAGCATGGAAAAGACGATTACCGTACAGGGCGGGGGGAAGGTCCGCGTAAAGCCGGATCTTGTCGAGCTGACCCTGCAGATCGAAGGAAACGATAAAAACTACGAACAAGCGGCGCTGCTCGCGTCCGAACAGATCGAAAAGCTCTCTTCGGCGCTCTCGGCGCTCGGCTTCGGCGAGGACGAACTCAAAACAACGGGCTTCAACGTCCGGACGCAGTACGAGAGCGTACGCGATCCGGGCGGCGAATACCGCGAGCAGTTTGCGGGATACGTCTGTGCTCACAGCCTGAAGCTCAGCTTCGATTTTTCGCCCGAGCGCCTTTCAAAGACGCTCTCGGCGATCGCGTCGAGCGGTTCTGCGCCGCAGCTTCATATCTTCTTTACCGCAAAGGATCCCGAGAAGATCTCGGCGGCGCTTCTGCGCGCGGCGGCAAAAAACGCCCGCGAAAAAGCGAAGACGCTCGCGAAAGCTTCCGGCGCGGCGCTCGGAGAACTCATTTCGATCCAGTACGGCTTTGCGGACCGCGCGTTTTATTCGAACACGCAGGTTGAGATGCAGCGCGATTTCGGCGGCGCACCGCGGCTTGCGAAGGCGGCTTTCGGCGATTCGTTCGCGCCGGAGGAGCTGGAGATCAGCGATCACGCAACGTTTATCTGGGAACTGATCCCGGCAAAATAAGGAGGAAAAGACGATGAAGGTTCTGAAATTCGATCTCAACGAAGAAAAAACCTCGTATCTGGTCGTAACGCTTGCGGGCGTTCCGGGACCGTTTTTCCGCCCCTCTCCGGCGCTGATCCACGCTTCGGCGGGAGGCTTCCAGCTTTGCAGCGAATCGGATACCGTCGGCCTCGGCAGCCGGCTGATCGGAAAAGGCTTTAACGTCATCTGCAGCTACATGTATCCGGTCGGCGAGAATTACCGTTTCCCCCAGGTTGTGATCGATCTGATGCGGGCGATCAAGCTCGTGCGCGACCATGCCGAGGAATGGGGCGTAGAACGCGATCAGATCGTGATCTCGGGCCAGTCCGCGGGATCGTTCATTTGTATGGCGACGGGCAACCTCTGGAACCGTCCGGAATTCATGGAAAAAGCCGGATGCGCCGGGGAAGAGGGCAAGCCGAACGCGATGGTGCTCGGCTTCGGGCCGATGTTCTGCGGCCAGAAGACGGACGACGGTCTTACCTACGTTCCCAACGGCGAACTTGTCGGCGATCAGACGCCGCCGGCGTTCTTCCATCACGCGCGGCAGGACCGCCTCGTTTCGGTCTATCAGACGATCGCGATGCTTGACGCTTTCGAGCGCAAAAAACGCCCCTACGCCGTCTATATTTCGAGCGTCGGCGACCACGGCGCTACCGGTATGCCGAACCGCATCCTCCATCCGGACGGCGCGGTCGGTCCCTGCATCGACGATTGGTTCGAGCTTTGCTGGCGTTTCCTGCAGAATCAGCTCGGAATTTCCGCCAACGCCCAGCCGCCGCAGCCGATGGCGCCGCCGAAAAACGGGAGCATGTCCGGTGAAGGATCGCTGTTTGCGCCGCTGCTGCCGCCGAAGAACGGGGTCCCGGTTACACCCGCGGATCTGCCGCTCGGCGGACCGGACAACCTCCATATGCCCTTCAACGCAGCGTTTCAGGATCAGGATTTCACCGTTTTCAAATAACGAAACCGAATATGAACAACGCCCCGGACCATGGTCCTCCGGGGCGTTTTATCGGTTCGAAATCGGGAAGAATCTTGACATTTTTCTGCGGTTTCAATATAATAAACCTGTATTATGTAAAGAAAAGCCGCCTTTTGGCGGAAGAATAGAAAGGAAAAAGCCTTTACACACAACCCGTGTGATCCGCCCCGCCGGAGGCGACTGCCGGTCGTGTGGGGAAGGAGGAAACGCGTGAAAAAGAAAAAATGGCCGCGGCGCATCTTGGCAATCTTTGCGGCTTTGATCATTCTGGGCACCGTCTTCGTATTCGGCGCCGATCTCTACGTAAAGGGCTCAACCTCGGATCAGATCCTCTCGGAGGAAGCGTTGAAAACCGTTGCGGGCTACGATTGCATCCTGGTGCTCGGCTGCGGCGTCCGCGACGACGGGACCCCGAGTCCGATGCTGCGAGACCGGCTCGACTGCGCGCTTGCGCTCTACCGCGCGGGCGTTTCCAAAAAGCTGCTGCTCACCGGAGACCACGGAACGAAAGGCTACAACGAAGTCGGCGCGATGAAGCGCTATATGCTCGAGGCCGGCGTCCCTTCGGAGGACCTTTTTATGGATCACGCGGGGTTTTCAACCTACGAGAGCATCTACCGTGCCAAGGCTGTTTTTCAGGTGAAGACGCCCTTGATCGTGACCCAGAAATATCATCTCTACCGTGCGCTCTACCTCGCGAACGCCCTCGGACTCGACGCGCGCGGCGCGGCTGCCGAAGGTGAGAATTACGCCGGGCAGACGATGCGCGATCTGCGGGAGATCCTTGCGCGCGATAAAGATTTTCTTCAGGCGATCTTCAAGCCGGCGCCGACGTATCTCGGCGAGGAAATCCCCGTCTGGGGCGACGGAAACGAAACCAACGACGAAGAATTTTCCTGAAACGGCGAAAAATTCACAGCTTCTTGATAATTACAGAGAAAAACGCTTTATAATAAAAGTATAAAGGAGATTCAGCCGGGGAGGCAGTCGCATGGCAAGAGAACGATATCTGGTAGACGTTGAACCGTCACAGATCAGATCCGAAGAGAAACGCGAACTTACCGCGAAGGAAAAGCGCAAGAACTTCTGGTACTACAATAAATGGAAGTTTCTGGTTGGAGCGCTTCTCATCGCGCTGGTGGTTTACTTTATTGTGTCCGTGGTGATGCGTGTAAAGCCCGATTACGAGATCGCGCTGATGACGTCGGGCGGTTTTTCCGATCCGGCGATCGAACAGCTTGAAAGCAAACTCTCAACGCTCGGTGAAGACCGCAACGGAGACGGAAAAGTGATCGTGCAGATCAACAAATACAGTTTCGGCAATTCCTCCGGCCAGACGGCGATGGTCGATACGGCAAAAATCGTTGCCGACCTCGATGCCTGCCAGAGTATGATCTTTATTACGGATACGGTTTCACTGGACAACCTGATCCCGTCCGTCGGCAGCAGCTTCTTCGTAGATCTTGAAACGTGGGATCCGGTGCCGGACAATCTGAACGATCTTACGCCGATCCGCGCTCCGTATCCGGAATGGAAGGCGTTTGAAGATTTCCGGCTCGACGACGTCTATTTCCATACCGATTCCGACGAATATACGGAAAAGCTGATGGGGCGCCTGCGCATCTCGCTAAGAACGATCGTTGATACGCGCCACGAGGACAGCAAGAGCAAGCAGGAATATTTCGAGGCCTCGAAAACCCTGGTCGAGAGAGTACTGAGCGGCGAAATGCCCTCTGAGAAAACGGAATAAACAGAGAACGGAAACCTGCGGCAGCCGCCGTTCGTTTCCGTTTTTATAAGCGCCGAACCGCGGCGGTTTGGCATATGATACATAGAATCCCCGGAACATCCGGCAAAGGAAGTGAGTCGATTCATGGTGATCCTGATTACGGGCGCGACGCATACGGGAAAAACAGTCGCCGCAAAAAAGCTGATCAGAAAGTACGGATATCCCTGCTTCTCGATCGATCACCTGAAAATGGGCTTGATCCGCAGCGGGAATACCGATCTTACGCCGCTCGACGACGGCCTTCTGACCGATTATCTCTGGCCGATTGTCCGCGAGATGATCAAAACCGCGATTGAAAACGAGCAGGATCTGATCGTGGAGGGCTGCTACGTTCCCTTTGATTGGCGGAAAGATTTTGACGCGTTCTACCTTTCGCAGATCCGTTTTTACTGCCTTGCGATGCGTGAAGCGTATATCGACGCGCAGTTTGAGGCGATCAGGCGCCACGCCTGCGACGCGGAGAAGCGGCTCGATGATTCCGACCTGACGCCGGAGCTTCTTAAAGCGGAGAACCGGGCGTATATCGAAGGCTTTCTCGCTGCCGGCGAGACGGTCGTTTACCCTTGGGAGGAAGCGCAGAAAATGGAATGCTTTGAGGAATAACCGAAAATAAAAGGCCTCCGTTCCGGTTCGAACGGAGGCCTTTGCAGGCAAAAAGCAATTTATTTTCTGTAATGCAGGCGCGACCAAAGGAAAATAATGATCTGGGAGGGAATTCCGATCGCGAAAAGCAGCCAGAGGTTGTATTTGAGCAACGTGAAAAAAACCGAAATCAGCACGCTCCAGAGCAACGCGGAAATAATATAGTAGTTGTGGAAACGGTTGCCCCAGATCGAATTGAACACGAGATAGACGATGCAGGTAACCGGAACGGCGTAAACGAATGCCATCCAGCTCGGGAAGGGATCGGGAACGGTGATGCGCAGGATCACGTAGACGATCGTTGCGATCAGCCAGACCATCGCGCAGCAGATGAGTGTTACCATCTTCTGATAATGGCGGACGCGGTCCTTCTTTTCCTGAGGGTCGGCATCCGGCTCGTGAACTTCGGTCAGAAGATAATCGACCGTAACGCCGAAGATCCCGGCAATATCGGAAAGAATATTGATATCCGGCGTGGAATCGCCGTGTTCCCATTTAGAAACGGCTTTATCGGAATAATTGAGTTTGCCGGCGAGCTCGATCTGGGTCATCCCGGCGCCGCGGCGCAGCTCGGTAATGTTTTTTGCGATGATGGGTTTGAGATCGGTCATAAAAACACCTCTTGCCTCCCATTTTATCAGCCCGAAAAATCTTTGTCAAGCCTCGCGGTTTTTATCTCTCCCGGCAGTAGAATATGGGGGTTCTGCCCTTTATACTTCTCTCGTACGATTTGTAGAAGCCGCGGGAATCAAAAAGAGAGCGTCCTCTCGCCCGGTGGAGTCGTGCAAAAAAAGAGCAAAAAATCCCAGGAAATATGCGGACTCTACGAATCGTGGAGAAGGCTTTTCGGGCTCTACCGCGAGACTCTCCAAGGGAGAGATTTGCCGTTTTTGTTTAGCGTGACAATTTTAGGGAAAAAGGCTATCATAATAATGTAATAACGGGATTCCGGAATCCGCTTATTGAAACCCCTGTGGGGTAACGATCGTTTTTACGATAAAACCGAATCGTATTTTGAGACAGGGTGAGGTCATTATGAAGCTTGAAATCTTCGGCGATTCAATTTTGCGGGGCGTTATTTACGCAGAAAACACAAACAGCTCAAAGCCGTACCGGCTTTGCAGCGATCATAAGTTCGAATCCTTCCGGCGCGACGATATCGACGTTTCGAACCGTTCCCGGATGGGCTTTACGATCAGCGACGGTCTGCGTTCCATCGAGAAAAACGTTTCGAAGCTGGACGCGGATACGGTTGTCCTGCTCGAATTCGGCGGCAACGACTGCGATTTCAATTGGAGTGAAATCGCAAAAAATCCGAGCGGAAAGTTCTTTCCGCATATTTCGGAAGACGCGTTCGTTTCCGATTACTGCGAGGCGATCGACCGGATCCGCGCGACCGGCGCGAAGGTCGTGGTCAGCAGTATTATTCCGATCGACGCGGAAAAATACATGCGTTATATCTCCCGCGGACTCGATCGTGCCGCGATCCTGCGCTGGCTCGGCGATATCAGCATGCTTTACCGCTGGCAGGAGCATTACAACCACCTGATCG
>CACZON010000293.1 GCA_902782805.1 Oscillospiraceae bacterium | reverse complement strand
TCGGCAGGCGCATCAGCCCGAAGCCGAGCGCGGATAGTTTTTCTCCCGCAAACGAATGGTAAATCATCGCGTAATCCTCCCCCGATTATTCTCTTTTTTAATTATATCAGAAGCCGCCGGCGATTACAAGCGCAGGGCTGTTTCATTTTGCCGTTTTTTCCGGTTCCCCGCGCGGGAAATGCCGCCGGGAATATTGAATTCTCTCCGATCCGATGCTACAATAAAGGGGTAAGAAGGAGGCGCAATCATGGACGTCCTGATTCTCAACGGTTCCCCCTCCGGCGACAGCAGCATCACGCTGCAGACCGTTCTGTTCCTCAAAGAAATCTTCAGCGGCCATTCCTACGAAATTCTCAACGTCGGCGCGCGTATCCGCTCGATCGAAACGGATTTTTCCGCTTGTGCAGAAGCGCTCGAAAAGGCCGATCTGATCGTTTTCTGCTATCCGGTCTATACCTTCCTCGTTCCGGCGCAGCTGCACCGTTTTCTGGAACTTATGAAGGAGAGCGGGATTGATTTTTCCCAAAAATACGCAACCCAGATCACAACCTCAAAGCATTTTTACGATACGACCGCACACGAATTCATCCGCGAAAACTGCGCCGATCTCGGATTTCGCTATCTGCGCGGCCTTTCTGCGGATATGGAGGATCTCCTCTCCGAGCGCGGCCGGCGCGACGCCGTCAGCTTTATGAAGCATCTCCTTTTCTCGATCGAAAAGGGACTTTCGGAGCCGAATTTCCTGCCGAAGGCTTCGGGCGTGCGCTTCGCCGCCTCGATATGCGCGCCCGCTGCCAAAAAGAAAGCGGGAAAAATCGTGATCGTGACCGATCTTTCCGGGGAGGACCGGACGCTTTCCTCGATGATCGCGCGGTTCCGCGCCGCCTCGCCCTATGAGACCGAAGTGGTCAACCTGCGCGAATTTCCCTTCGCCGGCGGCTGCCTCGGCTGCTTTAAGTGCGCGTCGAGCGGGCAGTGCGTCTACAGGGACGGCTTCGATACCTTCCTGCGCGAGAACATCCAGACGGCCGACGCGACCGTTTACGCCTTCACGATCAAAGATCATTCGATGGGATACCGCTTCAAGCTCTTCGACGACCGCCAGTTCTGCAACGGCCACCGCACGGTGACGATGGGAAAACCGGTCGGCTATCTGATCGACGGCGCCGTTTGTGCCGAGCCGAATCTTCTGGAGCTGATCGAAGCGCGCGCGCAGGTCGGCGGCAACTATCTTGCGCGCATCGTCTCAAACGAAAAAGATCCCGATTCCGGGATCGATTCTCTTGCGCGCGATCTCTCCTTCGTGATCGAAGAGCGCTATACCCAGCCGGCAAATTTCTACGGCGTCGGCGGGATGAAGATCTTCCGCGACCTGATCTGGCTGATGCAGGGCCTGATGAAGGAGGATCATCGCTTTTATAAAGAACACGGCTTCTACGATTTCCCGCAGAAACGCCGCGGCCGGGTTGCCGGGATGTATCTCGTCGGCTCGATGATGCAGAACAAAAAGCTCTCGAAAAAGCTCGGCGCCAATATGACGAAAGGCATGCTGATGCCCTATCAGAAGGTGCTCGGGCGCGTTTCGAAGCTCAAAAAATCCCGCGAGGGATCCGATAATCATCAAACGAACAAGGAGTGAGCAGCCCTATGGAAAAAGTCTTTATCCCCATCTATTCCTTTGAAGACCTCTGCGAAATCTGCCGCAAGGCGGATATCGACGCCTCGCGCAACGACAGGCTCAACATGTCGCGCTATCGCAAGGACTTCACGCACGATCTTGTCGGAAAAGAATTTTCCTGCAAGTTCGACGACGGCAATCACCTGATCTTCCGCTTCCCCGAGGTCAATCAGCTCTTATGGAGCGATGACGGCGGCAAGGAATTCCACGAAGAATACTGCGCCCCGATGAAGTCGACCGCCGGCAACGTGATCGGCGTCTATTTCCTGCGCCGCGCTTCGCTGCCGTTCGAAGGCGCATTCACCGTCTTCGATATGGATACCGGCTTCGTGACCTGGGTCTCCGTAACCCTCGGCACGCACGAGGACGAAAAATTCGCCTGCGCGATGCCGCATTTCGGCGAGATCGAAAACTTCGGCACGCATCAGGGCGAACGCCATCATTATTCCACGGACCTCGTCGGCAGATCGATCGACTGGAAGTATAACGAGGAATTCACGATCCGCCATTCCTACGTCTCCCCGAACCTGACGATCAGCCCGCATATGCCCGAAAAAGGCGCCGAATACGGCGACGACGAGGACTTCATCTTCCGCCGCTTCCTCAAAGCGTTCAACGCGAAGATCCGCGACAACCTCGTTCTGACCTCCTTTACGGAGCCCGGAAACTGCGCGGCGGTCCTGCTGATCGACATGAACCAGGTCCACGATATCGGCTGCTTCTTCGGCGTCACCCACGAAGGCACGCTCGGCGGCGTTACGATCACCGCGATGGGCGGCTGGGGCGAAGATCCCGGCCTGCGCGCGAAAGACGGCTACGCCAAGGTCCAAGTAGACGAAGAATGAGGAAGGAGTGAAGAATAATGCCGTTTAAGAGAACGACCGTTTTTACCAGAAAAGACATCATTGAACTCTGCGTCGCCGCGAATCCCGAACAATACCTGAGGGATCCGATCATCAGCGACCTGCGCCCCGCTTTCTCGAAAAAACTGCGCGAGCGCGAATTTACCTTCCTCTTTGCGGACGGCGGCAAGATCGACTACCGCTTCGATCGCTTCGGCGTTTGCTGGCGCGAAGAAGGCGAAGAATGGAACGAAGAGACCGCCGAGGTCCTCGAATCGACCCGCGAGGGCGTTTTCCTCGTCCATCATCTGCGCACCCACGTCAATCCCTTTGAGGCCGCAACGCTCGTGATCGATACGAATTCGAACCTCGTTACGATGATCTACGACAAAATCGGCAAGGCGAGCCAGACCCGCGATATCGACCGCAAGGTCCGCTTCGGCTGGTTCGGCGAAAAGCCCGCGCAGCTGCAGGACCTCACGGACGAGCTCATCGGCAAGGTCATCGACTGGAAATATGCCGACGATATCATCATCCATACGCTCTACTGCAACGTTCAGTGCCTCGCGTTCATCAGCCCGCTTCCCGCGAAAGCGCCCGGCTGGGAGGACTACTTCCCCACCTTCAACCCGACGAAATACATCAAGATCGCCGAGGAGCTCTATCTCGTTTCCTTCTACGCCCCGCACGCCTGCGGCATGGAGGTCTCGATGCTGATCGATCTCAAAAAGATGCGCGCGGTCGGCGCGACCTTCGGCTTCGATTCCACGGATAAGTTCTGCTCCTACACCTTCGGCGCGAAGGGCGCCTTCGCCCAGCTCGGCTTCCTCGGGCTTTATACGGTGCAGTGATCCCAACCAAGCTTCCGTAGGTCTGCAGCTGGGATAAGGCAACCGAAAGCATCAAAATAAAAAAAGAACGGGACTCTGCCGGTTTTTGGCTTCCCGTTCTTTTTATTTGCTCTGCGATTCAGTGGCGCAGCGGAAACAATCCCCCCTGGAGCCTTACGGCTCCTTCACCCCCTTTACACAAGGGGGGTATTTTTATCGCCGGCGGCTTCTCTCCGTCATTGCGAGGATTGCCTGCAATCCGTGGCAAATTGCAATTAACTCAGAAATGCAGACGCTATTCGAATACGTGCAAATTGGATCGTACACTATTTATTGCAAGATGTTTTGCCAATTCCAGATTCAATGCGAAAAACGAACAATTTCAAAATAAAAGCAGGACGGCATCTTTCGTTCCATGAGTTGCAAATTATTGGTGAAGATATAAGTTTCATAGATGATCCAACTATTATTGCTCATGTTGTAGGTGATAAAGAAGTTGTATTTGAAGGAAAAATGGAAATTGGCGCCGTTGACGAGGGAGATTCAGACAAGAAGAGGAACAGTCAATGATTCTGGTGCTTACCAAGGCGCCCGGTATTGGGAATACGACG
>CACZON010000292.1 GCA_902782805.1 Oscillospiraceae bacterium | reverse complement strand
GGCGCGGTCCATTGGATGGTGCCGCGCCCGCCGCTTTCTGAAAGATCAAAAGACGGCCGAAAGCAGGCTGCCGCAAAAAGGGAAGCGGCGGCGTGCTTTCAGCCGTATACGCTTTTATAAAGAATCTCTTTTTCGGAGGAATTATGTTCTGGCTCTGGCTATTGACACTCGGCGCGATCTTTCTGGGATTTCTGATCGACTGCCTTTTGGGCGATCCGATTTTTCCCTGGCCGCATCCCGTCGTTTTGATCGGAAAGCTGATTTCCAGGTCGGAAAAGCTCCTGCGCCGCATCTTTCCAAAGAGCGATCGCGGGCAGTTCCTGGCCGGTACGGTCATGGCGGTCTTCGTTTCGCTTTTGACCGCAGCACTCGTATTCGCGATCCTTTTCGGCTGCTGGATGCTGCACCCGTGGGTCTATTTCGCCGTATCCTCGTTGATGTGCTGGCGGATTTTCGCCGCGAAATGTCTGAAAGACGAAGCGAAAAAGGTTGTCGGAAAGCTCGGGAGAGAAGGCCTTGAGGCCGGCAGGAATCAGGTTGCGATGCTCGTCGGGCGCGATACGGAAAACCTTACCGAGGAACAGGTGCTCAAAGCGACGGTCGAAACCGTCGCCGAAAATACGTCCGACGGTGTGATCGCGCCGCTGTTCTGGATGATGCTCGGCGGGGCGGTCGGCGGCTTTTTCTATAAGGCGATCAATACGATGGATTCCATGGTCGGTTATAAAAACGAGAAGTATCTCTATTTCGGGCGATTCGCCGCAAAGCTCGACGACGTCGTGAATTACATCCCGGCGCGCCTTTCCGCTTTGGGAATGATTCTCTCCGCCGCGATTCTCGGCTTCGATCCGAAAAACGCGTTTCGGATCTGGCGGCGCGACCGGAGAAAGCACGCAAGCCCGAATTCCGCGCAGACGGAATCCGCATGCGCCGGCGCGCTTCATATCGAGCTCGGCGGAAATGCGAGCTACTTCGGTAAGCTGTACGAAAAGCCGACGATCGGCGATCCGGACCGCTCGATCGAACAAGACGACGTTGCGCGCGCCTGCCGCCTGATGTACGGCGACAGTGTCTTCTGGCTCGTCGTCTTTGAGGCGGTTTCAATCCTGATACTTTTCCTCAGCGGAGGTTTTTCATGCTTGTAAACGACCGTTACGGCCACGGCGGCGATATTTATCAAAATCAGATTACGCTTGATTTTTCGGTCAGCATCCATCCCCTCGGAACGCCGGAGGCGGTTCGTGCCGCCGTTGCGGCGGCGGCGATGCAGCTCGAAGCGTATCCGGATCCCTATTGCTCGAAGCTGAGAGAAGCCATCTCGGAATCGGTATGCGTAAAGGTAAACCACTTGCTTTGCGGAAACGGCGCGGACGAGCTGATCTATCAGTTTGTCGACGCTCTGCGCCCGAAAAAAGCACTTCTGCCGGTTCCGTCTTTTTCCGATTATGAATCGGCGCTCAGATCCGCGGGCGTGCTTCCCGTCTTTTTCCCGCTTCTGCGCGAAGAGGAATTCATGCTCTCCGAAGCGATCCTCAGCGTCATCGATGAAAAAACGGAGCTCCTGATGCTCTGCAGCCCGAACAATCCGACCGGCCGCTGTATATCGCGCGCGCTGCTTGAAAAAATCGTTCTGCGCTGCCGGGAAACGAAGACCTGGCTGTTCCTCGACGAATGCTTTCTCGATCTGGCCGACGAGGCCGCTGCGTATTCGCCGATCGGGCTGCTCGAGGAGGGCGACCGCGTCTTTTTGCTGCGTGCATTTACGAAGACTTACGGGATGGCGGGCCTGCGGCTCGGATACGCGATCTGCAAAAACCGCGAAATGATCGATGCGATCTGCCGTACCTGCCAGCCGTGGAACGTCTCGACGCCCGCGCAGCTTGCCGGGATCGAGGCGCTGCGCTGCAAAACGTGGGCGCAGCGTGCGAGAGAGATCTTCCGCGCGGAAAAACCGTACCTTCTCTCCGAGCTTCAGAAACTCGGGTTTCAGACCTATCCCGGCGACGCCAATTTCCTGCTGTTTTCCGCAGATCCGTCCCTTTCGGATGCATTGCTTCAAAAAGGGATCCTGATCCGAACATGTGAAAACTATCGCGGCCTTTGCGCGGGGGATTTTCGCATCGCCGTTCGTACCCATAAAGAAAACGAAGCGCTGATCGAAGCGATCCGGGAGGTAACGCATGCATAAAACCGGTATCGAAGAATACTACGCGCTCAAAGACGGAAAAAAGCTGCAGTTCGGTTATACGACCGGTTCCTGCGCCGCTGCCGCCGCGAAAGCCGCAACGCTCCTGCTTCTGAGCGGAAAAGCGCCCCGGACCGTCGATCTGATGACGCCGAAGGGGATCGCCCTCAATCTCGAGGTGCTCGATCCAAAGCTCGAAAACGGGACCGCTTCCTGCGCGATCCGGAAATTCAGCGGCGACGATCCCGACGTTACGAACGGGATCCTTGTCTATGCGGCAGTCTCTCTGCGCAGCGAAAGCGGGATCGAAGTAGACGGCGGCGTCGGCGTCGGCCGCGTTACGAAACCCGGTCTCAAACAGGCGATCGGCGAGGCGGCGATCAATCCCGTTCCGAAAGAAATGATTCGCCAAGCGGCGAAAGAAGCGATGGACGAGCTCGAAGAGCCGGTCGGCCTTTCCGTTGTCATCAGCGTCCCGGAAGGCGTTGTGATCGCGGAGAAGACCTTTAATCCGCGGCTCGGAATCGTCGGCGGAATCTCGATCCTCGGAACGAGCGGGATCGTTGAACCGATGAGCGAAGAAGCGCTGATCGAAAGCATCGAGCTTGAAATCCGCCAGAAGCACGCGCTTTATCCCGCGGAGCGTCTGATCGTTGTTCCCGGCAATTACGGCGCAGATTTTCTCCGCGATACCTGCGGAATCGAGGAGACGAAGATCGTCAAATGCTCGAATTATATCGGCAAAACGCTCGATTGCGCCGAGGCGGAGGGATATCGCGAAGTGTTCCTCGTCGGCAATATCGGCAAGCTCGCGAAGCTCGGCTGCGGGATCATGAATACCCATTCCAAAGAAGCGGACGGCCGCGCCGAGGTGATGGCGGCCTGTGCGATCCGTGCCGGCTGCTGCGCGCAGACAGCGTATGAAATCCTCGAAAGCGTTACAACGGAAGAAATGCTGCGGATCCTCAAAAGCGCGGGAAAGCTCGAAGCGGCGATGAAGATCCTCGGCGAAAAAGTCGGATTCTATCTCGATCACCGCGTAAGGGGCAGAATTCAGATCGGCTGCATCGTTTTTTCCGAGACGCTCGGCGTTCTTTGCTCGAGCGGACCGGCGCTTCGATGGTTCGAAGAATACAAAGCGGGGATGAAACCGAATGAAGAATCATAACGGAACGCTCTACGGTGTCGGCGTGGGCCCGGGAGATCCGGAGCTGGTCACGCTCAAAGCCGCCCGGCTGATCAGGGAATGCGATCTGATCGCGATTCCTCAGAAAAACCGGGAAGATTGCTTCGCGCTGAAAATCGCTTCCGGTACTGTGCCTCAGATCGCGGAAAAACCGGTTCTTTCCATCGATATGCCCATGACGCGCGACCCCGAAACGCGCGAAAAGGCCTATCGGCTGGGTGTATCGCTGCTTCAAGGCGAGCTTGAAAAAGGGAAGAACGTCGTCTTTCTGACCATCGGAGATCCGAGCGTCTATTCCACCTTCTGCTATCTTCACGAACGGCTTCTTGCGCTCGGCTTTTGCTCGGTGATCGTCCCGGGCGTGACTTCCTTCTGTGCCGCCGCGGCGGCGCTCTCTCTGCCGCTTTGCGAGAACAGGGAAGAGCTCCATATCATACCGGGCCGAGCGGATTACGAAGCGGCGCTCGCTTATCCGGGCACGAAGGTCTTTATGAAAGGCGATCTTAAAAATCTCAAAAAAGCCCTCGAAAAAAGCGAACTCGAAATCGCCGCTGCCGAAAACTGTACGACTTCTGAAGAGCGGCTTTACCTTACACTCGATGAAATACCGGCGGATGCCGGTTATTATACCGTAATCATTGCAAAGGAGAAACAGCCATGATTCATTTTGTCGGTGCCGGCTGCGGTGCGGCCGATCTGATCACCCTTCGCGGGAAGAAGCTTCTTGAAGAAGCAGACGTCGTTATCTACGCCGGTTCGCTGGTCAAGCCGGAGCTACTCGATTATAAAAAAGAAACCTGCGAAGTTTTCAACAGCGCGAAGATGACGCTGGAGGAAGTACTCGAGGTGATGTTCCGCGCCGAGCGCGAAGGGAAAACGACCGTTCGGCTTCATACCGGCGATCCGAGTCTCTACGGCGCGATCCGCGAGCAGATGGACGTCCTCGACGAAAAAGGGATCGAATACGATTACTGCCCCGGCGTCAGCTCCTTCTGCGGCGCGGCAGCCGCGCTCAAAATGGAGTATACGCTTCCCGATATTTCCCAGAGCGTTGTGATCACGCGCATG
>CACZON010000291.1 GCA_902782805.1 Oscillospiraceae bacterium | reverse complement strand
TTGTTTACTTCGCCTGTGAAATCAGGCTTCGAGCCAGCGTCTGGTCGACCTTCAAAAAGCGGTTTTTCTCCTGCCACTGGGCTTTTTCAAGCAGCTCCTGCGCCTGGCGGTAAAGCGAAACGCCCGCCGACTGGATCACAGGATCGGTATAGTTCGTATAAAAAACGGCAAAATCCACCGTTTCCTCATTCGCGCTCTGGAAAAACGCGCGGGCGTTTTCATCTCCGTATTTCTTCGCGATGATATCGAGCACCGCAAGCTTGACGATCTCGATCGCCGTATCGTCGAGTTCGGCGTCGAAGATCAGGATCTTCTCCTTGAGCTCCTTCTGGTTCCGCACCACGCGCTTGCGAACGTCCGAAAGCTCCTGCGGCACCTTCTGGGAAAGCGCAGGCTCCGGATGGGCGCTCAGATAGATCATATATCCCGCCTCACGGTCATGATAGAGGACCGGATAGACCATATCCGCCTGATAGCCGCAATTCGGGCAGGTAAACGAAAAGAACGTTTCGGACAGAATGCTTTTCCGAAGCTCCGGATGCTCCCCGGGGAGGACCGTTGCGTGCATCGAAACCTGAAAGATTTTTCCGCATTCGGGGCAGCGATGTTCTTTTTTTACAATCGTAGCCATTTTGTTTCCTCCTTATTCCCAGGGAACGTTGCTGTCGTTTTCCAGGGCGCATTCCTCCTGACGCCGGTCTTCCGGCGCGGAAACCGCCCGGAGCAGTTCCTGCGTTTCGGGCTGCAAAGGCTCCCTCGAAGCCTGCGGCAAAAGGATCGCGTCGGTCTCCCGCTCGATCTGGGAGACGATCGCTTCCGTCTCCAGCTCGAGTCTGAGCGCAGGCGGAAGCTGCGGCTGTTTCTCTTTTTTGCGCGCGGCTTCTTCATAGGCGCGCAGCTGCCCGCTGGCTTTTTTGATCCGGTCGCTGGAACGTTTGATCCGGTCAAAATACGGCTTCGACGCGGCGTCCGCTTTTCCGGTTTCGTAGTAATGTTTTCCGAGGCTCGTATAAGCGAGGTCTCGGCTGTGTTCCGCGCGGGAAATCGCCGCTTTCAAACGGTTCTTTTCCGCAAGCCGGTGATTCTTCTGCTGCGCGCGATCAAGCGCGTCGGATAAAAGCGCACAAAGTTTTTTTCGAAGCTTCATGGCTCCTCCTTGCTGTATTGATTCTGCTGCCCGTCTCTTTGAAAACGGGCATTCCCTTTGGCCGGCGGGATCAGCCGACCGGTTCGTCGTCGTGATGCGGCGTGATGCCGTAGGGCTCGTCGTCCGGATCGTCCGAGGGCTCGTCGCCCGGTTCATCCGAAGGTTCGTCGCCGGGATCGTCCGAAGGCTCATCGCCCGGATCCTCCGAGGGCTCGTCGCCGGAAACCTCCGAAAGCTCAGAGGAAGCCTCGTCCTCGTCGACGTTTCCGGAGTCGCTGTCCGGCGGGATCTTCTCGGTGTCCGTGCCCTCGCCGATGCGGTAACGCATCCCCACCGCGCCGTAGCGCGAGGAAGGCAGCGATTCCGTACGGAGAAGGTTTCCCTCCGCGTCGTACCAGTTCCGCTCGGCGGCGGCGTAAATGCCGATATATCCTTCGCTCTCCCGGACGTAATCGCCTTTTTTGAGCTCCGGGTCCACTTCGAATTCCGGCTCCGGCTTCTCAAACGTATCCGTTTCCCAGCCGGAAATCGTGATCTCTGCGTAATCCGGAGAAATGTATCCGTACATCGTCATTTCGAGATACGCGCCGTTCATTTCGGAAACGATATAAATCGGGTAGTTGCTCGTATTGCGCATCTTGAGATCGATGTAGTCGTAATCGATCGTCGCGTCGAGGCCGATCTCGCAGTAGGTGGAAGGACGCAGGTGGCAGTAACGCTCCTCAACGTCCATATTCGCGAGCAGGCCGCAGTTGTAAAGCGTCGTCGCCGCCTGGCAGAGGCCTCCGCCGTACTGGTTTTCCAGCCGGCCGTTGACCCACGCGCCGGATTCGACCCAGCCGTTCTCGGGGTTCGTGCTGTCTCCCACGACCTCGTTGAAGGAAATGATATCTCCCGCGGGAACGACCGCGCGGTCCATCTTTTCCATGGCGAGGCGCATATTATGTTCGGA
>CACZON010000290.1 GCA_902782805.1 Oscillospiraceae bacterium | reverse complement strand
CGAATGTGAAGGACCGATCGAAATCATCGGACCGAAGCAGTTCCCGCTGCGCGGCGGCTTCGGCGGAACGTTCGTAAAGACGTTCGGCAAAAGCGGAAAAGCCGCCCTGACGCTGAAAGCGGAAAACGCCGATCCGGTGCGCATCGAATTCGAAGTGCGCTCGTATCTCGAACTTACAGAAAACGAAGGAGAAGAAGCATGATCCGGAAAATCGAAGGAGAACGGCCTTCGTTCGTTCTCGAAACGAAAAACACCAGTTATCTCTTTTCCGTTTTGCCCTCCGGCCATTTGGAACAGCTTTATTACGGAAAGCGCATCAGTGTTCGCGATGCGCGCTCGCTCGAGCCGCTCTTTGAAAAACGCGCGTTCGAGCCGGGCAACACGATCGTCTATTCGAAGGATCAGGGAGCGCTCGTCCTCGAGGATACCTGCCTCGAAGTCTCTTCCACCGGAAAAGGCGATCTGCGCGAGCCGTTCATCGAGCTCGTTCATTCCGACGGCTCGAGAACGTCCGATTTCCTCTTCAAAAGCGCCGAGATCACGGACGATATGCCCGAATTCGGCGCGCTTCCCGGCTCCGTGCGCGAAGACGGCGCGTACGAGCATCTCTGCGTCCTTCTTAAGGACGAAAGCTACGGGATTACGCTCGAGCTTCATTATTTCGTCTATCCGGAATGCGACGTGATCACGCGCCGCGCAAAGCTGCGGAACGAAAGCGATTCCCCCTGCGATCTTCTGCGCATGATGAGCCTGCAGCTCGATCTGCCGGAAAAAGACCTCGCGGTCAGCTTTTTCCGCGGCGCCTGGGCGCGCGAAATGAACCGCGAAACGGTGCCGCTTTCCGGAAAATACGTGGGAGCGTCCTTTGCGGGCGTTTCTTCGAACCGCGTCAATCCGTTCTTTATGGTCCACGATCCGGATGCGTCGGAGGAAAGCGGCGGCTGCTATGCATTCAATCTGATCTACAGCGGCAATCATTACGAAACCGCGGAACGAAACGCCTACGGTAAGACGCGCGTGCTCTGCGGGATCAATCCGCAGGGATTCTGCTGGCGGCTGTCTCCGGGCGAAGTGTTCGATTCGCCAGAGGCGGTTATGACCTTCTCGGCAAACGGCTTTTCCGGCATGAGCCGTTCGATGCACGAATTTGTACGCGAACACGTCGTGCGCGGCGTCTGGAAGAAAAAGCCCCGTCCCGTTCTGCTCAACAGCTGGGAGGCGAGCTATTTCAAATTCAGCCAGTCGAGCCTCGTTTCGCTGGCGAAAGAGGGAAAAGAGCTCGGGATCGAGCTGTTCGTAATGGACGACGGCTGGTTCGGCGAGCGCAGCGACGATACCCGTTCGCTCGGCGATTGGGATCCGAATCCGAAAAAGCTGCCCGGCGGACTTTCCGAACTTTCGGAAAAGATCCGCGGGCTCGGGCTCTCCTTCGGCCTATGGGTCGAGCCGGAGATGGTCAACGTACAGAGTGAACTCTACCGCGCCCATCCGGACTGGGCGCTTGCGATCCCGGGAAAACCGCATTCCGAGGGGCGCAATCAGCGCATCCTCGACCTTACGAATCCCGCGGTCTGCGATTATCTGACCGAAAAAATGACGGAGGTTTTTTCGAGCGCGGAGATCTCTTACGTCAAATGGGATATGAACCGCGTGTTCTCCGACGCTTATTCGCCGTATCTTCCCGCGCAGCAGCAGGGCGAAGTATTCCACCGCTACGTGCTCGGCTTCTATACGGTCGTAAAAAAGCTGACCGAGCGCTTCCCGCAGATCCTCTTTGAAGGCTGCGCTTCGGGCGGCAACCGCTTCGATCTCGGGATCCTCTGCTATTTCCCGCAGATCTGGGCGAGCGACAATACCGACGCTGTCTCCCGCGTTTCGATCCAGGAAGGCTACAGTTACGGCTATCCGATGAGCGTCGTTTCCGCGCACGTTTCGGCGAGCCCGAACCATCAGACGCTGCGTTCGACGCCGCTCGATACGCGCTTCAACGTTGCGGCGTTCGGCATCCTCGGCTATGAGCTCGATCCGCGTGATCTTTCGAAAGAAGAGGAAAAGGAGATTGCCGGGCAGATCGCGCTCTATAAGGAATGGCGCGAAACGCTCCAGTTCGGCGAGTTTTGCCGCGTGCGCTCGGGCAATCTGACGCAGTGGTGCTGCGTCTCGAAGGATCGGAAAAAGGCCGTCGGGATGATGATCCAGAAGCTCGTTGTGCCGAATACGCAGTTCGCGCAGTTCTTCGCGAAAGGGCTCGACCCCGAAAAGACCTATTCCTTCTATCATCTTGCCCGTTCGCTCAATCTCAAACGCTTCGGCAGCCTGATCAATACGCAGTCGCCAATCCATATCCGGCAGGATTCCATGCTCCACAATCTGATCTCCCGCTTCAAGACGATGCCGGGGGAGGAGGAATCGTATCTGATTCCGGGCGATCTGCTGATGAATGCCGGGGTAAAGCTCCGTCAGGGATTCTCCGGAACCGGCTACGATGAAAACGTCCGGTTCTTCCAGGATTTCTGCTCGCGTCTCTATCTGATGGAGGCGATCGAGGAAATCGAAGCGAATGACAACTAACGAATTTTCGCAATCGCGCAAAAAAATCAGCGTTTATTCTTTCGAACAAATGCGGAAAGGAACCAAAAATGAACGGATTCTGTTATATCGTCGGCGCGGGCGATTTCTTCGAAGAGCGCCCGTTCGAGCTTACAAAAGCAGATTTTCTGATCGCGGCGGACGGCGGCCTGCGCCATCTGCGAGGCCGTGCGCCGGATCTTCTGATCGGAGATTTCGATTCGCTCGGGGAACCGGCGTTTTCCGGCGAGACGGTTCGTCTGCCGAAAGAGAAAGACGAAACGGATCTGCTCGCGGCGATCCGCGAAGGGATCAGCCGCGGATACCGGAAATTCCTCATTTTCGGTGCGACCGGCGGCAGGTTCGGCCATACCTTCGCGAATCTTCAGTGCCTTTCCTATCTGAAACGCAGAGGCTGCCGCGGCTGGATCTTCGACCGTACCTGTGTGATGACGGTGATTTCCGGCGAATCGGTTCGATTCCCGGCGGGATTTTGCGGATATTTTTCGGCTTTTTCGATCACCGATCGATCCAGGGTGACGGAGACGGGGTTCGCGTATTCGGTTTCCGGAAAAACGCTCGAGAACGGTTATCCGCTGGGCGTGAGCAACGAATTTACCGGGGAGGAGGCGGAAATCCGTGCCGAAGAAGGGGAAATATTGATTCTCTACGAGCGCAGAAATCTCGCTTCGTATGACCGGGTGCTGTAAATCTCTCCGCCAAAAAGCCGGTTTTTTCTGAAAAAACCCGGAAAAATCGGCGAAACTTTCTGTGAGGATCACGATTTTTTTCCTTTGCCTATTGACAGAAACCGTTTCTGTTTGTATAATTACTATATCTTAGATTAAGACAAAACCCCTGCGTTTTGGCAGATGGGAGGGATATATAAATGGCCGAAGTCAGACTTAAGGACAACGAATCGTTGGATAGTGCCCTCAGACGTTTTAAGAAGCAGTGCGCACGTGCAGGCGTGATTGCGGAAGTTCGCAAGAGAGAAGCCTATGAAAAGCCTTCTGTTAAGCGTAAGAAAAAATCGGAAGCTGCGCGGAAACGTAAATATTATAAATAATTGCGAAATCGAAGGCGGGCGCAGAAAGCCCGCTTTCTTTTTTGCCGGAAGGAGATAGCACATTGGTATATCGAAAAGCGGCGGTGACTCAGATTCAGCCCGGAGATTTCCGGCAGAAGGTTCTGCTGCTCGATATTGACAATACCCTTGCGCTCCAGGATGACAACACACCTTACGAAGGAACGGTTCAATGGGCGCAGACGATGCAGGAAGCCGGATATTCTCTCGTCGTTGTTTCCAACAACGGAGAAGACCGGGTTCGGAAATTCGCCGCGCAGTACGGTCTCAAGTACGTTGCCAAAGCGAAGAAGCCGCTGGCTTCCGGATTTACCCGCGCGCGAAAGCTGCTCGGCGCCGCAAAAAAGGACTGCATCGTGATCGGCGACCAGATCTTCACCGATTATCTCGGAGCGCGCTTTGCGGGGATGGACATCGTTTTGCTCGAACCGATCGAAACGGAGAAGAAAGGATTTCTCCGCTTTAAGCGAAAAATCGATCGGTGGATCCGGAAAGTCTTTTTAAGGAGGAATCAAAATGATTGAAAACTTACAGAAAACGTTCTTTGAAACGTCGCCCGCGGACGCGGCGCTGCTGATTTCCGAGCCGCAGCGGAAATACCTTTCCGGCTTCAATTCTTCCGACGGTTATCTTCTGATCACGAAGAACGCAGCGTATTATCT
>CACZON010000289.1 GCA_902782805.1 Oscillospiraceae bacterium | reverse complement strand
TGCTGAAAAACGGCGTCGGATTCGACAGCGCGCTGAAAATCGCCAACAGCGCGCTGCTCTCGAAATCCTCCGAAGAATCGCTCGCGACGCTCGATATCGCCTCGGTCGATCTCTCGAGCGGCGAGCTGACGCTCCTCAAAGCCGGCGCGCCGATGAGTTATCTCCTCAAGGGCAGTGAAGCGAAAGAGCTTTTTTCGCCCGCTCTGCCCGCAGGAATCCTCAGCAGCGCGGAGTTTTCGAAACTTTTTGAAACGGTCGGCGCCGGTGATATCCTCGTGCTTCTGACCGACGGGCTGCTGTCTTCGGATTCGAAATGGATTCCCGGGCTGATCGAAGCCTGCGCGGAAGATTCCGCCCAGCATCTCGCCGACGAGCTTCTGCGATGCGCGCTCGATCTGCGCCGCGAAGGGCGCGACGACGACTGCACCGTCCTCGTTTTCGAATTCAAAGACACAGAAGATAAGAAAACTGCATAAAAGAACGGCTGTCTGCATCATTTCGCAGCAGCCGTCTCTTTTGTTTTCGTTTACGGATTGATATAGTTAAGGCTTCCTACCGTTTTTCCGCCCTTTTGATAGATTCGCGGAACGCGCTTCCCGATCAGGCAGATCAGTTCGTAATGGATCGTCCCGCTCAGCGCGGCAAGCTCCCCGGCGGAGATTTCCTCCCCGCCGTCTTTTCCGAACACGGTTACGAGATCGCCGCTTTTGATCTCGTCGATCCCGGTAACGTCGAGCATCAGCTGATCCATACAGACCCTGCCGATCACCCGTACGCGTCTGCCGTGAACGAGCATCTGCGCTTTTCCGGAATTGACGCGGAAGAAGCCGTCGGCATAGCCGATCGGAACGGTCGCGATTTTTGTCGTTCCGGACGTTTCAAACGTGCGCCCGTAACTGACGTAAACGCCCTGCCCGACTTTCTTGATCATGGAGACGACGGATTTGAGCTCCATCGCCGGCCAAAGGTCCGCTTTATTGCGCATCTGCGCCGAAGGATAGAGGCCGTACAGCACGACCCCCGGGCGAACCATGTCGAGATGATATTCCGGATAATCGAAAATCGCCGCACTGTTGGCGCAATGGCGGATCGCAAATTCGATCCCGGCTTCTTTGAGACGAGCGATCGCGTCCGTAAAGCACTGAAACTGCCGGTGCGTATAATCCTCGCCGGGCACACCCTCGTCCGCACTCGAAAAATGCGTGAAAATTCCCTGCGGCCTGAGGTTCGGCAGGGTTGCCGCTTCGGTCATTTCCGCAATCGCCTCGCGGTCGCGGTCTTCGTCCTGAAATAAAAATCCGATGCGGCTCATACCCGTATCCACTTTTACGTGAATATCGATCTCAACACCGAATTCCTGCGCAAACCGGGAAAGCTCCCGCGCATACTCAAGCGAAAACACGCTTTGGGAAATCCGGTTGGATGCGAGATCGTAGGCCATTTCCGCCGGCGTATAGCCGAGGATCAGGATCGGCTTCGAGACTCCGTTTTTTCTCAGCTGAAGCGCTTCCTCCAAGTTGGATACGGCAAACCAGTCCGCGCCGAGCCGTTCGTATTCATGCGCCAGCATCACCGCGCCGTGGCCGTAGGCGTCGGCCTTGACGACGCAGCAGATCATCGCGTTCGGATCCACCGCCGCGCGGATCACACGGTAGTTATGCTCGATCGCGTCGAGACTGATCTCCGCCCAGGTTCTTTTTAAGGGTTCCATTTCCTCACCCGTTCTTTAAAAGCATATCTTGATTATAAAATGTTTACGGTGGGTTGTCAAATTCTCAAAATAATTTTCTGCGGGGACTTTCTGTTTCGGAGGAAATATGATAGAATAACAGAGGTATGAAACTGGAGGCGGTATTATGACGGACCAGATCGAACGTTTCTTTCAAAGCGTAAAAGGCAAAAAGGTTGTTTTCTGCGGAATCGGCGGCAGCCATCTTCCCCTGATTCCTCTGTTTTTGAAATACGGCGCCGAAGTGGAAGCACGCGATCGCCGCAGCGCAGAAGCGCTCGGCGAAACGGCGAAATCGCTCGCAAGCCTGGGCGCCTCGCTCAGGCTCGGTGAAGATTACTTAAATGATCTTTCCGGCGATCTGATTTTCCGTACGCCGGGTATGAAGTATTATACTCCGGAGCTGACTGCCGCGCGCAGAAACGGCGCCGCCGTCACGAGCGAGATGGAGCTCTTCTTTGATCTCTGCCCCTGCAAAATCTATGCGGTCACGGGCAGCGACGGCAAAACGACGACAACAACGCTGATCTCCGAAATGCTCCGTCGTGCCGGCAAAACGGTTCACCTCGGCGGCAATATCGGGAAACCGCTGCTCCCGGAAATCGAAACCGTCTCCCCCGACGACGTTGCGGTCGTTGAACTCTCAAGCTTCCAGCTGATCTCGATGCGCAGAAGCCCGCAGGTCGCGGTGGTAACGAACGTTGCACCGAATCACCT
>CACZON010000288.1 GCA_902782805.1 Oscillospiraceae bacterium | reverse complement strand
GCCGAGGTTCGGGATCACCATTGCGTTGAGGCCGGCGGACTGGATGATCGCGTGCTGGAAGAGGCCTTTGCACATCGGCGAGCAGCAGAGATACTGAACCGCCGCGCCGCCGCCGGACTGACCGAAGATCGTGATATTCTCGGGATCGCCGCCGAAATTCGCGACGTTTCTCTTGAGCCATTTGAGCGCTTCGGCCATATCGAGCAGACCGTAGTTGCAGGGGTCGCCCGGCTGTTCGCGCGTCAGATCCGGATGCGCCATAAAGGCGAACACGTTGAGGCGGTAGGTGATCGAAACGAGAATGATGCCGCGCTTTGCGAAATGCTCGCCGTCGAATTCCTGCTCGTGGCCGTAGCCCTCCTGCATACCGCCGCCGTGAATCCACATCATGACCGGGAGCTTTTCATCGGTCGATTTCGCCGGCGTCCAGATATTGAGCTGCAGGCAGTCTTCGTCCATCTTGATATCGGGATCGACGTGCCATTCCCTGGAATAGAACGCGCGCGGATTCGTGCCCGGAACGGTCTGCATCGCGATCGGGCCGAATTCGTAGCAGTCCCGCACTCCTTCCCAGGGAAGCGGGGGCTGAGGAGCTCTCCAGCGGTTTTCGCCGACCGGCGGCGCCGCGTAAGGGATCCCCTTGAAAACGGTGATGCGCGCGTCGGTACCGGTAATCCCGCGGACGCGTCCGCTTTCGGTAATCGTTTCTCGAAGCATAAATAGTTACCTCCAAAGATGTATTTTTGCGGGCGCCGAACTGAGAATCCGGCGCCCGCTGCGGTAATAAAATCAGAGATTGACGGAAATCAGGAATTTTTCCTTCTCCGTAAAGGGTTCGGTGCGCATTCCGGTTTCATCGCCGAAGAAAATCGGCATCTTGCTGTCAACCGTGAAGGGCTTCCACTGCGGCATCGGAGTGCCGTCGGCATCGAGGCCGTTGGGGTCGCCGGTCTTCGCGAAGTTCGTCCAGTAGTTGCACATTCTGCGCGCGAGATCGAAATGGTGGCCGTCGAACGGACGCCAGCACTTCATCAGCGTCTCAAATTCGAACCAGAGGTCGCTCGAATGGAACGCGCCTGCGTCGTCGCCGGGGATCGTCGGTCCGAAGACGTAGTAGTAAAGCGTTCTTCCCTGCTGCGCAAGGTATTCGAGCGCCACGCGGGTCCCATATTCGAAGGAGCCGATCCCGCAGGCTTTTTTGAAGCTGACGCCCTTTTCCTGCGCAAACTTGCGGCAGACCGCGAGGTATTCTTCGGCTTTCTCGCCGAAAAGCCCCTTCGCCCATGCTTCGATTCCGGCTTCGTCGTCGCAATCGGGGCCGATGATAAATTCGTCGGTGGTGTTGCCCGTCATGATCGGAACGTCGGCGAGCGTGCCGTTCTTGATGCGCTCGTTATGGCCGACGGTCAGGAATTTGCCGTCGATATAGGGACGGAACATCATCCCGGAGGCGAGGCACTGCTGCTCGATAAAATCGGCGTCGAGCTTTCTCGCTTCTTCGATCGTGTCGACGTGGAGCCATTCCTTGAGGAACTGCTCGCCCTGCTTTTCGGCAACCTCCAGCGTTGCTACGACGCGGCGGCGGTTTTCGGGGTAGCGGATATCGCAGCCGCCGGCGGACTGAGGAATCGCCTTCTGGAAATGGCCGCGCGAAAGCGGAGAGGCGAGATGATTCCAGACGCTGCCGCCGCCCGCGGACTGACCGAAGATCGTGATATTCTTCGGGTCGCCGCCGAAGTTTTCGATATTGCGCTCGACCCATTCAAGACCTGCGAGCTGATCGAGCATACCGAAGTTGCAGGGCGCGTCGGGCTGATTCTTCGTCAGCTCGGGATGTGCCAAAAATCCGAAGACGTTGACGCGGTAGGCAACGGAAACGAGGATCACGCCGCGGTGGGCGAAGCGCTCGCCGTCGAATTCCATCTCCCAGGCGTAGCCCTCGCGGTAGCCGCCGCCGAAGAACCATACCATAACCGGGAGCTTTTCGTCCGTCTTTTTCGCAGGCGTCCAGATATTGAGATAGAGGCCGTCTTCGCTCATCGCGACTTCGGGGTCGACGTGCCATTCTTTCGAATAGAACGCGTCGGGATTCTTT
>CACZON010000287.1 GCA_902782805.1 Oscillospiraceae bacterium | reverse complement strand
GAATAGACGTGCATTTCAACACCGGTATCGCGCACGAGGATATCCTTCGGCATCTTCAGAAAACGGAAGGTTACGTAGAAATCCCCGGCGGCGCCGGAAACATTGCAGATCTGAATGAAATAGACGACCCAGAACCAATCGGCGGGAACGAGGAAATTGAGGATCAGGAGAACGATTCCCCAGAAGACGACCGGTGCCATCGCGATGAAGGAATAGACGCCTTTTCCGTAATAATCGTCGCTTCCGGCGTAGGCGTAGAGTCCGGTGAAGCCGAAGCGCACCTTTTTCGTCCCCGAAATCTCCATCGCAACGGCGTGAACCGCCTCATGGAGAATCAGATAGAGGATCAGCGAGACGATCATCACGATCATCCGCAGTATCGATTCGAACAGCCGCATCGGCGGGACGAACAGCGCCCCGACGAAGAACATCAGGACCATGACCGCGGCCGCGGCGCCGTTGACCAAAAGCGCCTGCTTTTTGTTTTTCTGCAGGTTCACCTCGCAGATTTCACGGTAATCTTCGGGCAGTTGGGAAGTCCTTTTCATTTTGTTGCTCCTTATACCTCGCGGAACCCTTTTCCGAGGATTTCGCTGGAAGTTGTAATAATGACGAAAGCGTGCGGATCGATCTCGCGGATCACTCTGCGCAGGCGAACCGCCTCCGCGCGTCGGCAGACCGTATGCAGCATTTTCTTTTCCTCACCGGTGTATTCTCCGATCGCGTACGCCGCGGTAACGCCGTGGTGCAGCGTTTTCATGATATAATCCTCGATCGGGGCAGGATTGCCCGTGATCACGATCACGTATTTGCAGCTGTTGATATTATCGATCACGCCGTCCACCATAAAAGCCTTCGCCAGCAGACCGAGCATCGAATAGCAGCCTGTGAGAATCCCGAAGGTGAAGAATGAGCTCGCGGCGATCAGGAAATCGCTCAGGAAAAGCGCTTTTCCCGATTCGAGCGCCGTGTATTTTTTCAGGATCAGGGCGACGATATCCGTTCCGCCCGAGGAAGCGCCGTTGTTGAAAAGCAGCGCCGAGCCGAAGGCGGTCAGCAAAACCGCATAGACGAGCTCGAGCAGCGGTTCGTTCGTCAGCGGCTTCGAAAGCGGGACGATCCGCTCGAGAAGTGTCAGCTCCGCTGAAAACAGCAGCGTACAGACCACCGTTTTCGCACCCGTTTCTTTCCCGAGAAAGACGAAGCCGAGCAGCAGAAGCAAAACGTTGAGAATTGAGATCCAGGTCGCCGCCGAAAAAAACGGCAGAACGGAACCGAGAACCGTACCGATACCGCTGACGCCGCCGGTCACGAATCCGTTCGGGATCTTAAAGAAATAAACGCCGGCGGAAAGAATCGTTACGCCGAAAAACAGAATCACAGCTTCTTTGATTTTTTTCATAATCGAATCCTTTATATTTCTTTGAAACCTTGAATATTATAGAGCAATTCTCCGCAAGTTACAACCGGAAAACGTTCTTTTTCCGGCTTTTCCCGGTTCGTTCCGGCTTGCGGACGGCCTGCTCAGGCCTTTTTCTCTCTTTTGAAAACGTAGTAATCCGGTTTGCAGTTGCCGTAAACGTAATTTCCGGTTCTCCATTCCATGAACAGATATTCGTCCCCGTCGATTTCTTTGATGAAATACGGAGCGCTCGTTGACAAACGCAGATTGATCACAAGCCCCTGCGTCCATTTTTGACGCCAGATTTCATCCATATAGGTTAGTATCAGTTCGCCGTTTTCGCAAAACTCCATCGACCTTAAGAAGTTTTCCGTTTCTCCGTTTCCGGGAAGAAAATCCTCAGCGTTTTCAACAAATCCAACCGACCTCCAGCTGCCTTTGACTGCAGCGTCGTCGATAAAGGGATAATCGGTTCGGTCGTGTCTGCCCAGCTCGGACTTGCTGTATTGTTTGCCGTCCATTTTCAGAAATACGTCCGTTCTGTCTGTTTGAAAAAGGAACAGGAAGGTTTTTCCGTCCACGGTCGAAATCTCGTAGGGATAGGTTTCGATCGGATCATCTCCGCCGTGATGAATGAGGAGGAAGCCTTTTGTCCATCCCTCAAAGATCCAGTAAGGCTGCCCCTGCGGCAGAAAAAAGAGCTCCGGGATCGCCTCGCTGTCCTTGAGCAAGCCGCCGGCAGAACGGTACGCGGGATCATCCTTCCAGCCGAAGAAGCTCCATTTTCCGACAGCGGCCTCGTCGTTTTCAAACGTCATTCCGTTTGGAAGAATCATCATCATGATTTCCTTTCAACTGATTTTTGCAAAGCGGGCAGAATCGGAAGATCCGCTTTGATGTGTCTGTTCAAAAAATGACCTTTCCGAATCAATACATAAAGAAAGCCGACGTCTTTCGGCGTCGGCTTTCTTTGGCTCCTCCTGTCCGGCTCGAACGGACGACACTGCGGTTAACAGCCGCATGCTCTGCCAACTGAGCTAAGGAG
>CACZON010000286.1 GCA_902782805.1 Oscillospiraceae bacterium | reverse complement strand
CAGGCGGGGCATCTCGCGGCGGCGATCTATTCCGCCGGGCACGAGGAGCTTTACGAAACCCCGTTTCTCGCGTTTCATGTTTCCGGCGGGACGACCGAAGCGGTCCTCGTTTCACCGGACGAAGAAAAAATTCTGAAAACGAAGCCCGTTGCTTCCTCTCTTGATTTGAAGGCGGGACAGGCCGTCGACCGCTGCGGCGTGATGCTTTCTCTGCCGTTCCCGGCGGGACCGGCGCTCGAAGAGCTCGCGTTATCCTGCGAGGACCGTTTCGATTACCGCCCGACGCTCCGCGGGGCGGACGTCTCTCTTTCCGGGATCGAAAACCGCTTTCGGAAGATGAAGGCACAGGGCGAAGCGCCGGAGCGCATCGCGCGCTTTACGCTCGAAGCCGTCGGCGCGGCGCTTTCTGCGATGTGCGGCGCGCTTCGAAATGAATACGGCGAGCTTCCGGTACTCTTTGCGGGAGGCGTCTCCTCCTGCTCGATCCTCCGCGAACGGCTCGCGAAGGAATACGGCGCGTATTTTGCCGCGCCGGAATTCTCCGCCGACAACGCGGTCGGCGCGGCGCTGCTCGCAAAGCGCCGGTATGAAAAGGAGGCGGATCGATGAGCGCGATGAACCCGATCTCCGTTTCGCAGCTCAACCGCTTCGTCAAATCGCTTCTCGAGGGCGAAGACGTTCTGCAATCGGTCTATCTGCGCGGGGAGATCTCCAATTTTACGAATCATTATAAATCCGGCCATCTCTATTTTTCCCTGAAAGACGAGAACGCCGCGATCCGCGCGGTGATGTTCTCCTCCGCGGCGCGGCGGCTGCGCTTTGCCCCGAAGGACGGGATGCAGGTGATCGCCCGCGGGCGCGTTTCGCTCTACGAGCAGGCAGGCACCTATCAGTTCTACGCGGAAGATATGATGCCCGACGGGCTCGGCGCGCTGAATCTCGCCTTTGAACAGCTGCGGGACAAGCTCCAAAAAGAAGGGCTCTTTGATCCCGCGCGCAAAAAGCCGATCCCGCGTTATCCGAAAAAGATCGCCGTGATCACCTCGGAGACCGGCGCTGCGATCCGCGATATCCTCGAAATTTCCGCGCGGCGCTGGCCGCTTGCGTCCATCCTTCTGCGTCCGGCGCTTGTCCAGGGAGAGGGTGCGGCGCGCGATCTTGCGAAAGCGCTCGAAGAGATCAACGCCGACGGTACGGCCGACGTGATCATTCTCGGCCGCGGCGGCGGCTCGCTCGAGGATCTCTTCGCCTTCAACGAGGAAATCGTCGCCCGGGCGGTTGCCGCTTCGAAGATCCCCGTGATCTCCGCGGTCGGCCATGAAACCGACGTCACGATCTGCGATTTCGTCGCCGATCTGCGCGCGCCGACGCCTTCGGCTGCGGCGGAGCTCGCGGTACCGGATCAGAACGAAGAAAAGGGAAAGCTCCGAGATCTTTCCTATACGCTGAAGAGTATTCTTGAAAACAGACTCGAGCAGGACGCGGTGCGGCTCTCCCGTCTGCGCGCCTCCCACTATCTTGCAAAGCCGATGCAGCTTGTCAAAGAGCGGGAGATGCAGGTGGACCGCCTTGCCGAACGTTTTTCGCGCCTCTGCGCGGCGCGGATTTCCTCGGAATCGGACCGGCTCGCGTTTTATACCGGAAAAATGGACGCGCTGAGCCCTTTGAAGGTGCTCTCGCGCGGATACGCGATCGCCGAAACGGAAGGGGCGATCGTTAAAAGCGCCGCGGAGCTTTCATGCGGCGATCTGCTGCGCCTGCGGTTTTCAGACGGCGCCGCCCGATGCGAAGTAAAAGAACTTATCCCGGAGGATCAATAAAATGGAAGAAAAAACCTGGACCTACGAAGAAGCGATGACGCGTCTTTCCGAGATCGTTGCGGCGCTCGAAAACGGCGGCGTTTCGCTGGAAGAATCGCTCAAGCTGTTTGAAGAGGGGACGAAGCTCTCCTCCTTCTGCTACGATACGCTCTCGAAAGCCCGCCAGAAGATCGAAAAGCTCTCGGGCGGCGCGGAGGAACTATGACCGGATTTTCAGAGAAAGAGAAACGCGCCTTCGAAGAAACGCTCGAAGGATATCTCTCGGCGGATCATCCGCTTCACGAGGCGCTCTTTTCCGCGATGCGCTACAGCGCGCTTTCCGGCGGAAAACGGATCCGGCCGTATCTGCTCGTAACCTTCTGCCGGCTGTTCGGCGGGAGCTTCGAGCTGGCGCTGCCGTTCGCCTGCGCGCTCGAGATGATCCATACCTATTCGCTCATCCACGATGATCTCCCTGCAATGGACAACGATGATCTGCGCCGCGGCAGGCCGACGAATCATAAGGTCTACGGCGAAGCGGCGGCGATCCTCGCGGGAGACGCGCTTCAGGCGAAAGCCTTCGAGATCATGCTCTCGAAGGAGTCGGTCGCGGCGGCCGGCGCTTCCCGCGCGGCCCGTGCGGCCGCGATCCTCGCCGAAAAGGCGGGCGTTGCCGGGATGTGCGGCGGCCAGGGGATCGATCTCGCCTTTGAGGGAAAAGAAATCGCCCCGCAGATCCTTTTGCAGATGGATCTTGAAAAAACCGGCGCGCTGCTTTCCGCGGCGGCGCAGATGGGCGCCGTTCTGGCCGGAGCGCCGGAAGAAATGCTTGCGCCGGCGCGGGAATACGCCGAAAACCTCGGGATCGCCTTCCAGATCACCGACGATCTGCTCGATCTGACCGGCAGCGAAGAGACCTTTGGCAAGCCGATCGGCAGCGATCTTCAAAACGGAAAATCAACCTACGTTTCCCTCTACGGCGCCTCGGGCGCCCGTGCGCAGGCAGCGCTTTACACCGAAAAGGCAAAAGCGGCGGCTTCCTTGCTCCCGGGGGGCGGGAAGGAGCTTTCGGAGCTTGCGGATCAACTGATCAAAAGGACGTATTAAACCATGGAAAAAATCAAAAAGGCGCTCGGTTTCCTTTTCGAAAAGAAGAGAAGGACCGCGGTGCTGGGTGTTTTTGCCCTTCTTCTGCTCTGCGCGGCTGTCTTCGGCGGCTATGCGCTGTTCTCCGGAAAATCGAATAACGCCTACCGCGTCTATCTCGGCGATGAATATCTCTGCGCCGTCAAGGAGAAAGAGGAGCTTTCCTCGGCCTGCGATTCGTTTTTGAGCGAACTGCGGTGTCCCGCCGTTTCCCAGAAATACGGCAACGATCCCTGCCGTCTTGAGGAAGCCTATGTCCGCGAAAGCGAACTCGTCTGCGAAACCGAGGCGAAGGAACGGATCGTCGCTCATTATTCCGACGCGATCCGCTACGGCTGCGGCATCAAAATCAACGGGACGCTGTTCGGCGCGGTTTCCGACGTTTCCGTCGTTGACCAGGCGCTTTCGGATCTGCGCTATGATACGGCGCTTGCTTACGGCGGCGCGGAAGGCAAGATCTGCGAAACCGTTGAAACACAGGCGGGCTATTACGCGATCTCTTTATTTATTCCCGATACCGAGCTGCTTTCCCGCTTCGAGGGAGACTCCCTTCCCGCGCAGCTCTTAAGGGCGGTTACGCTGACGGATGGATCCGAAGAAAATGGGGAAGAAATAACGAAATCGGAAGAAAATTCGGCTGATAATGGGGAAGAAGCGGCAGAAACCGGTGAAGAATCGCCGGAGGAAGGAACTTCCGCTTATCCCGAGCTCTCCCCGGAGGAAAGCGAGGCGCGCTATGCTTCGGCGCCGATCCACGCGACGGTGACGCGCGAAGAACGGTATACGCAGACTCTGCCCTTTGAAGAGCAGTATATCACCGTTGAGGGCTATTACAGCGATTACTGGTATTATGAACAGTACGGCGAAGAGGGCGAAGCCGCCGTCTGCGACGAAGTGACGTATCTTTGCGGGCGCGAGGTCGGCCGCGAGACCCGTACGAAAACGGTCACCTGCGAGCCGGTGCCGCAGATTATCGCGGTCGGCGCAACCGAGCGGCCGGACGGCTTCGAAGCCGGCGTGCAGAGCGGAACCTTCTCCTGGCCGGCGCCGACGCTTTGGACGATCACCTCCTATTGGGGCGACGGCCGCGGCCACAAGGGGATGGATATCTCCGGCCTCGGCGCCTGGGGCGAGCCGATCGTCGCTTCCGACGCGGGCTACGTCTCCGATCTCAGCTACGGCTGGAGCGGCGGCTACGGCAACTACGTCGATATCGATCACGGCAACGGCTACGTTACCCGCTACGCCCACTGCAGCGATCTCTGCGTCGAGATCGGCGAGCCGGTCGCCAAGGGAGAGATCATCGCCTACGTCGGTTCAACCGGCGATTCCTCCGGGCCGCACCTCCACTTTGAGGTCATCCGCTGGGGTGAAAAAAGAGATCCCTATCCGTACCTCTTCGAGGGGATATGCATTGACAGATGCTGAAAAATCGGTTATAATTTAAAAGATGCGGACCGGTGTTCCGCATGAAAAAAAGTGTTCCTGTCTTTGCGTTTCTCCGATCGCGATCCGTTTCATCAGCGGTTCCGAAACGGAGAAAAACCGTCCGCCTTTTTGGAACCGAACTGCAAGGAGAGTTAACAGATTGGATAAATTACAGATTATCGGAGGGAACAGGCTCTCCGGAGAAATTGAAATCAGCGGGGCGAAAAACGCGGCGCTCGAGATCATTCCCGCGGTGATTCTGTCCGATAACGTATGCCGGATCGAAAACGTGCCGGATATTACGGATATCCACGCGATGATCGAGATCCTGATCGCCATGGGCGCGAAGGTCAACTATATCGACAGGACGACGGTCGAAATCGACCCCAGACCGATCGATACCTATATCGCTCCCTCCGAGCTCGCGCGCAATATCCGCGGCTCCTATTATTTCCTCGGCGCGCTGCTCGGCCGCAGCCGCCATGCGCTGGTCGCCATGCCCGGCGGCTGTGATATCGGAACCCGTCCGATCGATCAGCATCTCAAGGGTTTTACCGCGCTCGGCGCGAACTACCGCTATATCCGCGATACTGTGGACGACGTTGTCAACATCAGCGTTGAGGTCGAAGCAAAAAAACTCACCGGCGACAATATCTATCTCGACGTCGTTACCGTAGGCGCTACGATCAACATCATGCTCGCCGCCGTTCGGGCGGACGGGATCACGGTGATCGAAAACGCGGCGAGAGAGCCGCATATCGTCGATCTCGCGAACTTCCTCAACTCAATGGGAGCGGACGTTCGCGGAGCCGGTACCGACGTGATCAAGATCCGCGGCAAAAAACATCTTCATTCCGCGGATTATTCAATCATTCCCGATCAGATCGAAGCGGGAACCTATATGGTCGCCGCCGCCGCGACGGGCGGAAACGTTCTGATCCGCAACGTGATTCCGAAGCACCTGGAATCGATCACCTCCAAACTGGAGGAAACCGGGGCAGAGGTCGTTGAATTCGATGATTCCGTTCGCGTATCTGCCGCCGGACGTCCGCATCGCTGCAATATCAAAACGATGCCGCACCCCGGATTCCCGACCGATATGCAGCCGCAGATGGCGGTTCTGCTCTCTTTGGCAGACGGGACGAGCCATATCAACGAGAGCATTTGGGATAACCGGTTCAAATACGTGGAAGAGCTGCGCAAGATGGGCGCGAAGATCGAAGTCCGGGGCAACGTCGCCCAGATTTCCGGCGTCCGTTCGCTTTACGGGGCCGATCTTTACGCAACGGACCTGCGGGCCGGCGCGGCAATGGTGATCGCCGGACTCTGCGCGGACGGCGAAACGACGATCGGCAAAATCCACTATATCGAACGCGGCTACGAATGTCTGACCGAAAAGCTTCTGCGGGCCGGCGCTCAGATTCAGCGGGTTTCCCTGCCGGATCCTGCGGATCTTTGATCAAACGGAATAACAGAGCCCCTCGGTGAGGGGCTTTCTTCATGATAAAGAAGGTTGCTATGAAAAGAATACGAACGGTTCTATTGATCATCCTGCTGCTCCTTCCGGGATGCAGCAGCCGTCTGTCGCCGGAATCCGGCGCGCAATCGAGCGAAACGTCACTGCCGACTCCGCCGCAGAGCAGCGAATTCTCTTCGGAGACGCCGTCCGATACACAACAGAGCAGCGCCCCGGAATCTTCCGAAGTATCCCCGGAGCCGGAAATCCCCGCGTTCTATGAAAAACGCACCGCGCGCGACGGGAGCAAAACGCTCTTCGAAGTTCCGCTCGAGATCGAAACGCAGGGAGAGCTGAGCCAGATGGTGAAGTTCGGCGATCAGCTGCTCTTCCTGTTCCGTGCGGGCGATTGGGAGACCGGTTTTTCCATGGAGCTTTTCCTCTACGATCCGGCGTCGCTCACCGTTACCGCGCGTGCAAAAACGGATCCCTACAGCTCGTATCCGATTCTGCAGGTCATCCGCGATAAAAT
>CACZON010000285.1 GCA_902782805.1 Oscillospiraceae bacterium | reverse complement strand
GTTCTGATTCGAAGAAAAGTATCGGCAGTTCCCTCCCGGATTATTCCGGGCTTTTCTTCAAACGATTATTCTTCCGTTTTCTCCTGAGCTTCGGGTTCGTCCGCTTCGGCGGGCTCTTCTTTTTTCTCGACGAACTTCACCGTTTCACGGATGATTCCGAGCACTTTTTCGGAAGCGACGTCTTTTTTGATCTCTTCGGCCGGGATCAGCTCGCGTACGCGGTCGATCTCGAGCGAATACATCTCGGCGAGCTTCTTATACTGCGCTTCCATCTCCTCGTCGGATACCTCAACGCCTTCAAGCGCAGCGGCTTTGTCGAGCGCGAGGCGGATCTTGACGGCCTGCTCCGCCTGCGGACGGAGCATATTGCGGACCGCTTCCTCGTTCATGCCGGTATACTTCTCGTAAGAAGCGATATCGATTCCCTGCATCTGGAGGCGGTAGGAGAAGTCCTGAACCTGCTGGTCGAGCTGATTGCGGTAGAGCGCCTCGGGGATCTCGCCGGAGACGATTTTCGCGAGCTCGGCTGCAATCCGGTTTTCGATCGTCTGATCGTTCGCCTTTTTGCGGTTTTCCTCGAGCGTTTTGCGGGTATCGGCCTTATATTCCTCGAGCGTATCGAAATCGCTGACGTCTTTTGCGAATTCATCGTCGAGCTCGGGGAGCTCCTTGCGCTCGATCTTTTTCAGATTGATCTTGAAAACAGCCGCTTTGGAAGCGAGCTCTTCGGAATAATCCTCCGGGAAGGTTACGTTGATTTCGAATTCTTCGCCCGCGTTGTGGCCGACGAGCTGATCTTCAAAGCCGGGGATGAAGGAGCCGGAGCCCAGCTCGAGCTTGTGATCCTCGCCCTTGCCCCCGTCGAACGGTACGCCGTCGATCGAGCCTTCGAAGTCGATCGTAACGGTATCGCCGAGTTCCGCCGCGCGGTCGTCGACGTCGAGCATACGGGCGTTGCGGTTGCGGACGCGTTCGATCTCGTTGTCGAGATCCTGATCGGTGATCTCGTTATCGACCTTTTCAATTTCAAGGTTCTTATAATCGCCGAGCGTGATCTCGGGCATCGTCGTAACTTTTCCCTTGAAGACGAAGCCTTCTTCACGCGATACGGAGACAATTTCGATCTCGGGTTCGTCGTTGATCACGTCGAGTCCGGTTGCTTTCGCAGCTTCCGTGAACGCTTCGGGCAGCAGCTCGTTGATCGCGTCCTCATAGAAAACGCCTTCGCCGTACATGCTCTCGATCATCTTGCGCGGTGCTTTGCCCTTGCGGAAACCGGGAACGTTGATCTTTTTTCTATCTCTGAGGTAGACTTGTTCGATCGCGCTCTTGAACTGCTCGCTCGAAACTTCCACTTCGATTTCATAACGGTTTTCTGCTACCTTGTTGCAGGATTTCAAATTCATTTCTCTTTTCCATTCCTTTCGCGCGCGGATCCAAAGCTTCGTTTTGAAGTCCGCTGAAATCATACAGAAGAATTATATCATATCCGGGAAAAATATACCATACTTTTTTTCAAAAAGTTGTGAAATATTTGATTACGGCGCCACGAAAACGGGACAGAACCCGATCTGATCGCCGGCAATGAGATGGAGCCGGACACCGCGCAGCGCGCCCGTTTTCACCTTTTTAGCCGCAAACGCTCCGTGGATGTGTCCGAAATAACAATCCTCCACGCCGTACCGGCGCATCAGCGAGAAACACTCCTCGCAGGCAAATCCGTCGAAATACGGCGGATAATGGAGGAAAACGACCGGCTTTTTTCCGAGCTCCTTCGCGGCGCTGAGCGAGATCTCCAGGCGTCCCAGCTCGCGCCGGAGGATTTTTTGATCCTCGGGCAGATCGGAGGCGATCACCCAGCCGCGCGTCCCGCAAAGAGCAATCTCCCCGGCTTCGACCGCGCGGTTGTGGAGGAGCGTAAAATCCGAAAACCCGTTGTCCTCAAAAAAACGATCGATTTTTGCTTTCGTGCTCCACCAGTAATCGTGGTTGCCCTTTACAAAGACCTTTTTTCCCGGAAGACGGTGGAGAAATTCAAAATCCGTTTTCGTATCCTCGAGCTTCATCGCCCAGGAAATATCCCCGGCGATCACGACGGTATCCTCCTTTGAAACGCATCTGAGCCAGTTTTCGCGCAGCTTTTCCTCATAGCCCTCCCAGCCGGGAAAAACGTCCATCGGCTTGTTTTCGCCGAGCGAAAGATGCAGATCGGCGATTGCGAATACGGCCATTTTTCCCCTCCTTTCTTCGGGCTGTTTCTTCGTTCCTTACGGCTTGAGCCCCGCCATCGCGCAAACGACGGCGTCCATCGTGTCGGCGGTGCAGCAATCCGGGAACCGGATCGCTTTTCCTTCCAGCGCGGAAAGCGGCGCCGGAATCGCGGTTTTCGTTTTTTCCGAGAGCGCGCGGACCGCCTCGAAGCCTTCTTTCTCCGCCCCGTTTTCGAGCGCGGAAAGGACGCTTCCCGCGAATTTGTAGGGGCTCGCGGTAGACGCCAAAAGGATCGGCGTATCGAGATCGCCGGTATATTCGAGATAATCGCGGCAGACCTTTGAGCCGACCGCCGTATGGGGATCGATCAGGTAGCCGTTTTCCTCCCAGACGCGGCGGATTTCGGCTTTCGTCTCATCTTCCGAAGCGCAGGAGGCGTAGAACAGCGCGTGCAGGCGCATCGCGGTATCCCGGTCAACCGTATAGCTGCCGTTCGCGTTCAGCCGGCTCATCCATTCCTTGACGTCGCGCGTTGCGGCAAGATCGAACAGCAGACGCTCGAGATTGGAAGAGATCAGGATATCCATTGAGGGCGAGATCGTCTCGAAGAATTTTCGTTTCCGGTTATAGACGCCTTCGTTGAAAAACTGCGTCAGAACGTCGTTGGAATTGGAGGCGCAGAGGAACCGCCCGACCGGCAGGCCCATCTGGAAAGCGTAATACGCCGCCAAAATGTTGCCGAAATTGCCCGTCGGCACGCAGATATTGATCCGATCGCCGAGCAGGATCTTATTTGCCGCAACGAGATCGAGATACGCGGAAAAATAATAGACGATCTGAGAGAGGAGACGGCCCCAGTTGATCGAATTGG
>CACZON010000284.1 GCA_902782805.1 Oscillospiraceae bacterium | reverse complement strand
TCGGGATCGAAAAGATCATGGAGCTCGGCTGGTGCGACGAAAACGCGATGACCGCTCTCATCGTTCATGAGCTGGGGCACGTGTATCATTTGCAATACGGCGCCCCTTGGCCTGAGTGCAAGAGCGATCGCGAAGAATTGCTTTTCCAGCTTTTTTCCGAGGGCGTCGCCATGGTTTTCGAGCAGGAGGTCGTCGGAGATCCCGGGTACTTCCATCAGGACGTCGACGGCTGGAAGGACTGGTGCGACCGAAATTTTCAGCGGATCAAACGCTCCTTTGAGGAGGACCTTGGGAGGATGACCGCGAAGGACCAGCGCTATTTCGGCGACTGGGTCCGCTTTGATGGGCACGGCGATACGGGCTACTATCTCGGCGCCCGGTTCGTTCGGTTCCTCATGGAAAAAGAACCGTTCGATCGTGTCATCCATTACGGGATGGAAGAGATCGAAAGCGGGTTCCGGCGCTTTGCTTCGGACTTGCATGGAGGAAAGAGATTTTTATGAAAAGGATCATCGTGATCGGCTGTCCCGGGAGCGGGAAAAGCACGTTCTCGAGAGAACTGCATCGGTTGACGGGGCTTCCGCTTACCCATCTCGATAACCTGAATTGGAACCCGGACGGCACGACTGTGGACAAAGAAGTGTTCCGCCGTCGGCTTTTTGAAGTGCTGCGCGAAAATGAATGGATCATCGACGGCAATTACGGCTCGACGATGGAGCCGCGCGTGCTTGCCTGCGATACGGTGTTCTTTCTCGATTACCCGACGGACGTTTGTCTGCAAGGCGTCAGGGATCGGAAGGGAAAACCGCGAAGCGACATGCCGTGGAAAGAGGCCGACGGGGAAACGGACGCCGCTTTCACGGACTTTATCCGGAGCTTTGCCTCGGAAAGCAGGCCGGGGATACTGGAATTGCTGAAAAACCATCCCGAAAAAACCGTATTTACGTTCACAAACCGCTGCGAAGCGGACGCCTACTTAAAGCAATACGGCGAACCTTCGGCTGCCGGCGGATTGACTTCCTCCGACGCTTGTGATACGATACAGACAGACTTCCGAAAGGAGGATCCCCGATGACAGAATCCTTATCCTCCGCCATGCCCGTGCTGCTCGCTTTGCTGCTGCAGCTCGTGGGCCTCTGCTTCGCGGTGTTTGTGGATCCCTATATCCGCAAAAAAGACAAGTCGGTCATGCTTTTGATCGTCGCTTTCGTCTGCGTGCTGATCGCGCAGAACGTTCTCGGCTATCTGCTGGAAAGCGCTATCGTGATGCCATTCCTTCGCATCGTCGTCGGTATCCTCGGCTACACCATCCGTCCGCTGATCCTTGTCCTTTTCTTCTACTTCATCGGGAAGCATCGCTCTTACTGGTTTGCCTGGGTCTTGATCGGCGTCAACACCGCGATCCATCTTACTGCGCTCTTTTCGAACGTCTGCTTCACCATCGACGAAAACAACCGCTTTTTCCGCGGGCCGCTGGGGTTCAGCTGCCATATCGTCTCGGCGGTTTTGCTCGTTTATCTCACGGTGCTATCGGTGAAGGAATATTCGCGAGTGCGAAGGACGGAGGCGCTGATCCCTCTTTCCAACGCCGTGCTCATCGTCGGCGCCGTGATCGTGGATACGTTTTTTACCCACCGTCCGCAGCCTGCCAGTTATCTTACCATCGCGGTGGTGAGCAGCTGCGTTTTCTACTATATCTGGCTGCATCTGCAGTTCGTGCGGGAGCACGAGCAGTCGCTGATGGCGGAGCAGCGCATCCGCATCATGATGAGCCAGATCCAGCCGCATTTCCTGTATAACACGCTCTCCACCATTCAGGCGCTGTGCAAAACGGACCCGGACAAGGCGTTCGAGACGACGGAGAAATTCGGCAAGTATCTGCGGCAGAATCTGGATTCTCTGAGCAAGCCGAGCCTGATCCCCATCCGCAAGGAACTGGAGCATATCCGCATCTACGCCGAGATCGAGGCGATCCGCTTTCCCTATATCCGGGTGGAATACGATACGCAGGATCTTGATTTCCTGATCCCCGCGCTCTCTCTCCAGCCGTTGGTGGAAAACGCGATCCGTCACGGCGTAAGGATCCGGAGCGAAGGCGTTGTTTCGGTCGTCACCCGCAGCACGCCGGAGGGACATGAAATCGTTATAAAGGACAACGGCAAGGGCTTTGACGTGAAGGCGGCGGAGAACAACGACGCAACGCACATCGGCCTCAAGAACGTGCGCGAGCGCATTTCGCAAATGTGCGGCGGAACGCTTTCCATCGACAGCCGGATCGACGTCGGCACGACGGT
>CACZON010000283.1 GCA_902782805.1 Oscillospiraceae bacterium | reverse complement strand
GCCCGGCAGGGAATGCTCAGATAGGAGCAATCGTTCTGCCCTCGGGAAACGAAATAATTAAAAAAAGAAAGCTCTCCGAAAAAATCAGAGAGCTTTTTGTTGAGATCCTTCGACTGCGCTGCGCTCCGCTCAGGATGACAGGATGGGAGTATGCCGGAACGCGAGCGTTAAGGCTTCTATTATCCACGCAGCCAATTACGCGGAGGTAAAAACGCGAGCAAAATGGTTTTCTTCTATCCACACAGCCGCTTGCGCGAAAGTGAAAAAACGCGGGCGTTAAGGTTTTTGTTATCCACGCGGCCGACTGCGCGAAGGTGAAAAGTCAGGAGTCGGTTTCGGCGGAGGGTTCCGGCGTTTCGCCGAGGAACCGCGTCCGGTATTCCTCGAACAGCTTCCAGTAATCGGGATCGAAACCGTGATGCATATTGTGCAGGTATTCGTGCTCGCGGCCCTTGACGTCGCGGTCGCGCAGGGCGATCGTATAGACGGCCATATCGGAGGCCTGGTCGCTGATACGCTCGAAATTGAGGATCATATCGACGAAATACAGGCCGGTCTGGATATCGCAATCGCCGCGTTGGAGGCGTCCCATATGGTTTTGCTTATAAAGCTCGCCCATATCGTCGACAACCTCTTCGAGCGGTTCGACCTTTCGCGCCATTTCAGGATCACGCGTGATGAAGGCGCCGATCGCGAGGTCGAGCGCTTCTTCGACCGCTTCGGAAAGGAGCTTGATCTCCTGCATTCCGGCTTCGGAGAGCGCAAGACCGTGTTCCTTCAACGCGATCGCGTTTTCGTTGATATTCTGCGACATATCGCCGATATGCTCGAAGAGCTCGAAATTCTGCATCAGGAAGGTGAGATGATCGTTTTCATGCTCGGAAGCGAGATGCGGCCAGAGCCCGACGAGATAGCGGTTCATCGCGTCGGCCATGCGGTCGAGCAGCTCCTCGCGGAACTGGATCTGATCCGTCCGTTCCTCTTCGCAGGAGAAGACCTGTTCCACCGCCGCGCAGTAGTTTTTATAGGCGATATCGCCCATCTGGATCACGACGTTTTCCGCGTTGGCAAGCGCCAGTGCCGGCGAAGTATAGAGGTGCGGATCGAGAACGGAAAGCTCCCTGGCGATCCGCGCTTCGTCTTCTTTTTCGTAAGTTTCTTTGCGGTCGGGAATGATTTTCTTCGAGAGCGTCTCGAATTTTCCCGCAAACGGCAGCAGCACGAGCGCCGTTGAAAGCTTAAAGATCATCTGGAAATTGGCGATATCGCCGCTCGTCATCGATTTCTCCCAGAGCGAACCGAGCACTCCGGAGGAACCCAGCGACCACATCACGATCATAAAGAGCACCGCGCCGATACAGCTCACGATCAGATTGACCACGCCGAGCCGCTTGGAATCCCGCCGCCCGCCGATCATACAGAGCAGCATCGCAACGAGGCTTGTCCCGATTGCGGCGCCGAGGATATAGGCGTAGGAGCAGCGGAAATTCATCACGCCGGTTGAAGAGAGCGTCTGCAGGATACCGACCGAAGCCGAGGAGCTCTGTACGATGAGCGTCAGCACAAGGCCCATCAGCAGGCTCAGGATCGGGACATCGGAGATCTCGACGACGAACGAGAGGAACGCCTCGGAATTCGCGAGCGGCTTCATCGAGGTCGTCATCGTCATCAGACCGATGAAAAGGATCCCGAAGCCCATCGCGATCAGTCCGATATTGCGCGCGCCGCGGCGCTTGATAAACATGATCAGAACGATTCCGATCACGATCGCGACCGGCGCAAAGGTTGAAGGCTGAAGGTACTTCATCACTCCGCCGCTGCCGCTTTCGAGATCCATCAGGCGGACGATCTGGCCCGTAACCGTTGTACCGACGTTCGCGCCCATGGCGATCGTGATGCCCTGGCGAAGGGTCATGATCTCGGCGCCGATCAGACCGGCCGCGAGAACGAGCGTCGCCGTTGAACTCTGAATCACCGCAGTGATCAGGAATCCGAGCAGGAATCCCTTGATCGGATTGGAAGTCGCTTTTTCCAGCGCGCGCCGCAAAGCGTCCGCCGAAGAATTCTTGAGACCGTCGCTCATCGTTTCCATTCCGTAGAGGAACAGACCGAGCCCGCCCAAGAGGGAAATAATCATCGTAACGTCCATGATTTTCTCCGTTTCTGTGATTCTGGTTCCGTTGGGAACACCCAAACTTCCCATGATATCATCATAACGGATTTTTCTGCCGATTGCAAGCCCCGGCGTTTTTTTGAGCGCGTGTTTTCGAAGAGGATTTACACAGGCTTTCGCATCAGATCGAGCGGATCGTCGCGCGGGGTGGGCTTCTGCGGCTTCGGCTGGGGCGAGATCGGGCGCTCCATCAGAACGTAGCGGGTCATATCGTAGATATGGTCCTCGGCGGCGGTATCGATATCCTCGACGTTGGAGCTCGAGTAGCAGAGCGCGGGGATCGTCCGGATAAAATTGCGGCAGGTGGAAAAAACGTAAAGCATCGGGATTCCCTCGGGATCGAACGCGAGGCGGTAATGAAACTGCATCTTCCCCGGGATCCGGGTATTGTCGCCAGGTGAAAAGCTCAGGAAATACGGGCTGCGCGCCATCATCTTCGCGATCGATTCGCCGCGGCTTTCGTCGAAGATGCTCGGGTCGGCGATGCCGATGATCTGTCTTCCTTTCAGGTTCTCGTCCTCGCTTTCGATCCGTTTGATTTCGGCGGCAATTTCGGAGGGCGTCCATTTGAGCCCTTCGTTCGGCGAGCCGGTCGAGCCGTAGAACTCGCGGATATGGTAGAGCCTCCCGGCGGGATCGGCCGCGAACCAGCCGACTGCGAACGGACGCGTATATCCGAAATCGAAGCCGCGCCAGATCCGCCAGTCGCGCGGGATCTTAAAGGGCTCGATGACGTGGGTAAACCGGCGGTCGGCATATTTTGCGGGATCGTTTACGAATTCCCGGAAGACCTGCCCGGAAAAGCTCTCCCAGGAGCCCTCGAGCAGCGCTTTTCGCTCCGCCTCGGGCAACAGCGCAAGATTCGCGAGATATTCCGGCGCGGCGGTGAGCAGCTTTCGGTTGTCGAAGACCGTGCTCGGAACAAAGATCCTGTCGCGGCGGATCGCTTTTTCGCCCGAAGGCGTTTTTACTTTGAGCGTCTCGCGGATCGGCGTCATCGGCGGTGCGGGCGTGATGAACCGGTCCTTGACCCAGCCGTGACCGATCCCGCCGGGGTTCGTTGCCGCGCGGATATACACGCGCGTTCCGGCGCCGGAGGGACGGTTGCGCGAAAACAGATAGCTGTATTCCTCAAAGGTAAAATGCGTCAGCTCGTCGAAGGCAATATAATCGAAGCGTTTTCCCTGATAGGCGAGGCGGTCTTTTGAATACTGCATCGAGCCGAAAAAGATCCGCGCGCCGCTTTCGAAGATCCAGCAGCGCTCCCCCGCGCGGTAGACCGCCGCAGGGAACGCCGGGCCGTAGATCGCCTTGGAGCGGTCGATCAGCTCGGAGAGCTGCGGCACCGTTTTGCGCAGGATCAGCGCGCGGTAATGCGGGATATGTACCTGCCGAAGCGCTTCGGCAAGCAGTGCGTCGCTCTTTCCTCCGCCGGCCGCGCCGCCGTAGAGCGCCTCGTATTCCGGGCGCTGCATAAAGAGAAGCTGCTTTTTCTGCGGCTTCCAGATGATTTTCGCGCCGCTCGGCGCTGTTCTGCCGCGTTCGTTCATTCCTCCTGTGCCTCCTCTTCCTCCTCAAAGAGGATCTCCGGCATCAGTACGACCCCGCCGGAGGCGCTTTCGTGCGCACCGGGGGCAAGGTCGCGGCAGCCGGCGGCCAGATTCTTGATCGCCGCCGTAATATCGACGAGCGCCTTCGTATCCGCCTTTCGAAAGACGTATTCGCCGTATTCCCGCTCGGAGTTTTTGTCTTTGAGAAGATGGCGGAAAAACTGCTTGCGGTCGGAACAGACCTGCGAAAGGATCTCCTCCACCCTGCCGGAAAGCACCCGCAGACGCTCCGGGACCGGTATTTCCGCGCCGGAAAAAGCCGGTGGGGCCTCCTGCGGCGGCGCTTTTTCGCAGAACGCTTCGCCGCGCCTTCGGAAGTCTTCGTTTTCAAGCGCGTCGCGCGCCTCGCGCCATTTTCCGCGGCTCGCGGCCTTTTTGATCCGGTCGAGGCTGATCTCGTATTTTTCGGACAGTTCGCGGTAGGTCACCCCGCCGCGCAGGTATTCGTTTTTGAGAATTTCAAGGGACATGTGCTCTTTCCCCCTCCTTTTTTCTTTGAGCATAGCACTTCCTCCGTCCCTTTTCTCCCTTTTTTACTTCGCAAGGTTCTTTTGTGCGGAGAGCAAGCCTGAATGCACGGCAGGGTACTGCTGTGCTTCTCCGCCTGCGTTTTTACTTCGCAGGGTTCTTTTGCGATAGGAGCAGGCTTTATTTCCCGGCAGTAGCTGCTCTGCCTCGCCGCCTGCGTTCTGCACTCGGGAAGCATAAACGGGGTCCCCGAAAAGTCGACAGACTTTTTGGGGAAAGGAGGAACAAGGAAGCGCGCAGAAGGCCGGCGGTTCAGGCGGCCGTG
>CACZON010000282.1 GCA_902782805.1 Oscillospiraceae bacterium | reverse complement strand
GGCGAATTCCGACGCGCCGGGCAGATAAGGCTGCTCCTATCACCGGAGAACCATTCGTGTGCCGACCGCAGGTCCCTGCGAAGTAAAAATATCTTTCAATCGGCGGAAATTTCTGCTATAATGGGTTTATCCTATTCGGCCAAGGAGCCAGACGCCATGAAAAAAATCACCTTGCTTTGGAGCGAAAACGACCGGCGGGACGGTTTTCGCGACGACCGCTTTATCGACGACCTCAATTTAGGCGCGCTGTTCAACCTCAATCCGACCCCCGGCGGGCCGGGCAAAAAGGCGCTGCTTTCGAAATACGTCACCCGCAGCGCGGAAACGATCGCCCGCCGCTGCGAAATTTTCCAAAAGCTTCTCTCCGCACCGGACGCTTTTTTGGAGCAGCTTTCCGCCTCGACGGAGCTCCTTCGCGATCTTTCCTCGCTCTCCTCGCGCCGCAGCGACGTTGAGACCGACGCCGAAACCGCGCTCTACTCCGTAAAGGAGATCGAGGTCTACCTCTCCTGCGTCGAGAGCTTTCATCAAACGCTCCGCAACGCGCCGTCCTGCGCCGCGTTCAATGAGCTTCGCGCCGAGATCGACGCGGAATTCGAAAGCGAAGACTACGCCGTTCTGAAGGAAGAGGAATCGAAGCAGAAACAGAAGATCGAGCTCGTAAAGAGCGTAACGATCGCCGTAAACCTCGACGCTCAGCTGCGCCCGGTCGAAGCCGGCGTCGTTACGATCGAGGATCATCCTTTCAAAAGCGAGCGGATCGTGGACCGTCTGCTGCGCCGCGGCGGCACCTCCGAAACCGGCACCGCCGTAACGCCGCTCGTCCCCGCCGCAAAAGGCTCCAGCGCCGCGGAACGCGCCGCGCTGAAAGACGCGATCTTTGCGATTTTGAACCGCTTTTTCCATTCGACGATCAAGTCCTGGTCGCCGGAAATCCACCGATTCGTTCTCTCGCGCGCGCAATCGCTCTGCGCGATCCTGCCGGAGCTCGATTTTATCCTGATCTGCACGAACGTCCTGCGCAATCTCAAGGCGAAGGGCTTCCCGCTCTGCGTCCCGGAGATTTCCGAGGAAGATCATATCCGCGCGCTCTACAACCCGCGCATGGCGCTCTCCGGCAGCCGGATGATCCGCAACGACCTCGATTTCGACCGCGAAGGCCGCATCTACATCCTGACCGGCCCGAACCGCGGCGGAAAATCCGTTTACCTCGAATCCGTGGGAACGCTCTATTCGATGCTGCACCTCGGGCTGCTGCTCCCGGCCGAGCGCGCGCAGACCGCGCTTCTCGGCGGGATCGTTACCCATTTCAATAAGGACCTCCCGACCGAATACGGCGAAAGCCGCTTCGGCGAGGAATGCAAGACGATCGCCGCATTGAGCCGCGAAATGGACGCCGATACGCTTTTCCTCTACGATGAGGCACTCTCCGGCACGAGCGGCGAGGAAGCGCGCTATATCGCGGAGGAGATCCTGCGCGCCTACGCCGAGATCGGCATGCGCGGCATCTTTTCGACCCATCTCCACGAGCTCTGCCGAAACCTTTCCGCGCTGAACGAGGGCGGCGTGCGCTCGAAGATCGATCATCTTTCGATGATGATCGACCCGGTCACCCACGACCGCCTCTTCACCGCGACGCGCGGCGCCGGCGGCGGCAAGAGCTACGCGATGGACGTTGCAAGAAAATACGGTCTGACGAAGGAGGAAATTCTTCTTTCACAACGAAGGGTTCTGCAGGGATAGGAGCGGGTGCGCTGCCCGGCAGGGAATGCTGTGCCCTGCGCCTGCATTCTGCCCTCTGGAAGCATACAGGCGGTGGAAAACGGCAACGCCGGGCGCTCTCACACAAGGCCCCCGCGCAGCAAAAGAACGAATTCCAACGCCGGCGTCAAGGTGCCTGCTGGGAATAACGACAAAAAAAGGAAGCGGTCGAAAACCGCTTCCTTTTTCGTTTCTTCTGTATTCCCTGATTCAACCTCAAAGCAATCCGAAATGCTTCAGGCAGCTTGCGATATGCGCATCCCAGAAATGCCAATCGTGGAGGCCGGGGCCTTCCTCGTACTTATAATCGAAGGGGTTGCCCTCTTTCGATTCGAAGAACGCCTTCGTTTCGAGCGCGCTCTGATAGCCGCCGTCTTCGGTTCCGATGCAGTGGTAGACCTTCGGGCAGGGTTTTCCGGCGGCGAGGATCTGATCGGCGAGGTAATAAACGTCCTGGCGGCTGCCCATGAGGTGGTTGAACTCTTCGCCGAAGATGTTGTCCATCCAGCCGAGCCAGAGCGGATCTTTCATCCTCAGGCTCGAGTCGGGATTCGAGAAACCGGCAACGAAATTGCTCGCGGAGAAGCAGCCGATCCCGGCGTACTGCTCCGGGCAGGAGAGGCCGAGCTTCAGGGAGCCGTAGCCGCCCATCGAAAGGCCGGCGATGAAGTTGTCTTCGCGCGCGGTCGAAAGGCCGAACATTTTCGCGACCATCTGCGGCAGTTCCTTCGTGATATGGGTAAAATACGCGGGGCCATGGGCCATGTCATTGTAGAACGAGAGTGCGCCGTCCGGCATGATCACCGCGATGTCGCGCCGCTCAACGAAGCGCTCGATTCCGGAAAAACGCTGCCAGGCGGAAGAATCCTCGCTCCAGCCGTGCAGGAGCCAGAGGGTTTTCAGCTTTCCCTGCGGATCCTCCGGCAGGATCACGTTCATCCGGGTCGTTTTTCTCAGTTCCTTTGAAAAATAGGTCATTTCCAGCAGTGCCATTTTTTACTCCCCTTTTTCGTACGGTTTATTTCATGCGCCGAAGGCGCACTGGATCCTTGCAATCGGAATCATGGCTTTTTGATATTTCCGATCCACAGCGTCACTCCTTCTTTTTCCGGCTGAACTTTTCTGTTGGTTTTCCGCGAACAATCCCCCCGTCAGTCGCTTTGCGACTGCCACCCCCCTTTACACAAGTGGGGTGCTGAAGACCTACAGAAGCCTTCTGAAAGCGGAAGGATCGCTCCTATCTCAGCAATTCCTGCCGGGCAATTGAGCCTGCTCCCACCACAAAAGAACCTTGCGCAATAAAAACGCAGGCGGCGAAGCAGAGCAGCTCC
>CACZON010000281.1 GCA_902782805.1 Oscillospiraceae bacterium | reverse complement strand
GGAAGGCTCGATGGACGCCGGAAACCTCCTCAAGCCGATGCTCGCGCGCGGCGAGCTCCACTGCATCGGCGCGACGACGCTCGACGAATACCGCCAGTATATTGAAAAAGACGCGGCGCTCGAACGCCGGTTCCAGCCGGTCATGGTCGACGAGCCGACCGTTGAGGATACGATCGCGATCCTCCGCGGTCTGAAGGAACGCTACGAAGTTTACCACGGCGTGAAGATCCAGGATCAGGCGATCATCGCGGCGGCAACGCTTTCCAACCGCTATATCACCGACCGGTTTTTGCCGGATAAGGCGATCGACCTTATAGACGAAGCCTGCGCGATGATCCGTACGGAAATGGATTCCATGCCGACCGAGCTCGACGTGATCCGCCGCAGGATCATCCAGCACGAGATCGAAGAAGCAGCCCTCAAAAAGGAAACGGACCCGCTTTCGAAGGGACATCTCGAGGAAATACAAAAAGAACTCGCCGAAATGCGCGATTCGTTCAACGAAATGAAAGCCCGCTGGGAAAACGAAAAATCCGCGATCGGCAAAGCGCAGACGCTGCGCGAGCAGATCGAAGAAATCAACCGCGAGATCGAAAAGGCCCAGCGCGATTACGACCTCAATAAAGCCGCCGAGCTCAAATACGGAAAACTCCCGCAGCTTCAGAAGAAGCTCGCAGAGGAAGAGAAAAACGGCGGCGGAAAAGCCGAAAACTCGCTTTTGCGCGATAAGGTGACCGAGGAAGAGATCGCCCGCATCATCGAACGCTGGACGGGGATCCCGGTTGCCAAGCTGATGGAGGGCGAAAAGGAGAAGCTGCTCCACCTCGAAGATTATCTCCACCGCCGCGTGATCGGCCAGGATGAAGCGGTCGAAAAAGTGACCGAAGCGATCCTGCGTTCGCGCGCCGGGATCCAGGATCCGAACCGGCCGATCGGCTCGTTCCGCTTCTTAGGGCCGACGGGCGTCGGCAAAACGGAGCTTGCGAAAACGCTTGCGGAAACGCTCTTCGACGACGAAAAAAACATGATCCGTATCGATATGACCGAGTATATGGAGAAATTCTCCGTCTCTCGGCTGATCGGAGCGCCTCCGGGATACGTCGGCTATGAGGAGGGCGGCCAGCTCACCGAGGCCGTCCGCCGCAAACCGTATTCCGTAATCCTTTTCGACGAGGTCGAAAAGGCGCATCCCGACGTTTTCAACATTCTGCTCCAGGTCCTTGACGACGGCGTTCTGACCGATTCGCAGGGGAGAAAGGTCGATTTCAAGAACACCGTGATCATCCTGACCTCGAATCTCGGCTCGCAGTATCTGCTCGACGGGATCGATTCCGAGGGTAATATTACCGATTCGGCGCGCGAAGAAGTGGAAACGCTTCTTCGCCGCAGCTTCCGCCCGGAATTCCTCAACCGGCTCGACGATATTGTCTTCTACAAACCACTTACGAAGAACGATATCTTCTCGATCGTCGATCTGATGATCTCTTCGCTCAATCGCCGCCTCGAAGCGCAGCAGCTTTCCTGCGTACTGACCGACGCCGGAAAGGATTATATCGTTGAGAACGGTTACGATCCGGTCTACGGCGCGCGTCCGCTGCGCCGTTACCTCCAGCGCACGCTCGAAACGCTGATCTCAAGGCGCATCATCGCGGGCGATATCCCCGCGGGCAGCGTCCTCAAGGCCGATTGCGGAGAAGACGGCCTCTTCGTTACCGTCGAAGCGGCGGAGTAAAGCTTCGGCTTTACGGCTTTGACCCAAAAAGAAAAGCACTTCCGGCAGCAGCCGGAAGTGCTTTTTGCTTTTGCACACAAATGGAAAAATCAGAGCTTTTTCAGCTTTGCAAGGCAATCCTTGCAGATCTTTTTTCCTTCAAAATCGATCAGATCTTCCACCTGATCACAGAAGAGACAGGACATCTCGTATTTCTTTAAAATGATCACTCCAGGATCCGTATAGAATTCCACGACATCGCCGGAGGAAACGTTCATCACCCTGCGAAGCTCCGAGGGAAGTACTACCCTGCCGAATTGGTCGATTGCTCTTGTGATGCCTGTTGCTCTCATTAGAATGATGCTCCTTTATGAAAAATGTTAAATATTGAACGAAGTTTTACTGTCGATATTATACTCCTTTTGTCATGTTGTGTAAATAGTTTTCAAAAAAAACATTTTTGATGTCAGAAAAACATATAGTGACCCGGGTGATTCTATGATGAATTTTCTGTTTGCCGCGATGTTTTTTGCAAGCTTTGCGAGCGCGGCGGCGCTCGGGAGGATGCGGGAGCTTTCTGCGGCGATCCTCGAAGGAGGCAGAAACGCGGTCGAACTGCTGCTCACGATTGCCGGATCGATGGCTTTTTTCAGCGGCCTGATGCGCATCTGCGAGAAAAGCGGCGTCGCCCGCGGGCTTTCGCGCCTGCTGTATCCCGTTCTCCGCTGGATCTTCCCCCAGATCGACCGGAAGAGCGAAGCGTTCGGCGCGATCTCGATGAATATCGCGGCCAATCTGCTCGGCATCGGAAACGCGGCGACGCCTTTCGGCTTGCGGGCGATGCAGGCGCTCGACCGCGGTGGGACACAAGCGAGTGAGGAGCAGATCGCGCTCGTCGTTCTCAATACCGCTTCGATGCAGATCTTGCCGGCAACGCTGCTGACGATCCGCGCACAGAGCGGCTCAAAGGCGCCGGACGAGATCCTCGGCGCGGTTTTATGCGCCTCCGGATTGACGCTGCTCTTCGCGATCCTGATCACGAAGCTTTTCGCGAGGCTTTGGCGTGGGCGCTGAATGGATCGTGCCGGGATTCGGCGCGCTGATCGTTTTCTGGGGGATGCTCCGCGGTGTTCCCGTTTTTGAGGAATTCTGCCTCGGTGCGAAAGAAGGGCTTCGCGCCGCGGTACGGCTGATGCCGGCGCTCTGCGCGCTTGTGATCGGCGTTCGGATGCTTTCCGCCTCCGGCGCGATCGATCTGCTCTCCGGGCTTTTGGCGCCGCTTTGCGCGCTGCTCGGATTTCCGAGCGAGGCGGTTCCGCTGTTTCTGCTGCGGCCCTTTTCGGGGAGCGGCTCGCTTGCGCTGGTGCAGGAGCTTTTCCGCCGGTTTTCGCCGGATTCGCAGGTCGGCCGGCTCGCGAGCATTCTGATGGGATCTTCCGAGACAACTTTCTACGCGACGACCGTCTATTTCGGCGCCGTCGGCAAGCATAAAACGCGATACGCGCTGCCGGCGGCGATCCTCTCCGATCTTGCGGCTGCAGGCTTTTCGCTCCTTGCGCTGCGGATCTTCTTCGGCTGAATCGGCACAAAAAAGCGCCTCCCTTTCGGGAGGCGCTTTGCGTTTTCGTTTACCACTGCGGGTGAATGACCGCGCGGAGCTTTTCGTTGTAGAGCGTTTCTACCGCTTTCATCTGTTCGTCGCTCAGCGGCGGAAGCTCGGCTGCCTTTACGTTTTCGCGAAGCTGCGAAGCGCGGCTCGCGCCCGGGATAACGACGCTGACCGCCTCGTGCATCAGGATCCAGCGGATCGCAATCGGGGCGAGATTGTCGGTCCCGAAAATCTTTTTGAGTTCCTGCGCGGCCTCGAGTCCGAGCTCGTAGGGGACGCCGGAGAAGGTTTCTCCTTTATCGAACGCTTTGCCTTCGCGGTTGAAGGAGCGGTGGTCGCCGGCGGAGAATTGCGTCTCCTTCGTATAGCGGCCGGTCAGGATGCCGCTTGCGAGCGGAACGCGCGCGATGATTCCGACGTTCTTCTCGAGCGCCTTCGGGAAAAGCGTCTCGGTCGGTTTGAGGCGGAACATATTGAAGATCACTTCAATCGCGGCGATCCCGTATTCCATCGCGTCGAGGCCTTCGCTGACCTTTTCGATCGAGACGCCGTAATTTCCGATCTTGCCGAGCTTTTTCTGGCGCTCGAGCTCCGCGAAGATATCGTCGCGCCGGTAGACCGGCGTCGGCGGGCAGTGCAG
>CACZON010000280.1 GCA_902782805.1 Oscillospiraceae bacterium | reverse complement strand
CGACCGCAATTCCAAGCGCAGCCACCATATCGACGAATGTGACTTCTTTGCGCAGGCGATGCCGGGATATCAGTGGGCTTTCGCCAACAATTTCAAAGTGTCCTTCCTGCCCTATCCGATTCCGCCGATCGGCAAGGTCGATTCCGGGATCGCAACCTTCTCGAAATACACCCTGCAGGACGCGCAGCGGATCTCCCTGCCGAGTCCCTTTTCCTGGCCGATGCGCATGGCCAACCTCAAGCGCTGTGTTCTGATCAACCGGATCCCGATCGAAGGCAGTGATAAAAAACTCGTTCTGATCAATCTCCACCTCGAAGCCTACGACAGCGGCGAGGGCAAAATCGCCCAGACGAAGAAGCTGCGCGAAATCCTCGAACAGGAAGCGCAGAGCGGCAACTACGTGATCGCAGGCGGCGATTTCAATCAGATTTTCTCCAACGCCGATCTTGCCGCTTACCCCGCCCAGGAAGGAAAATGGCTGGCGGGAGAGATCGATATCGCCGATTTCTCCGGTTCCTGGCAATTCCTGATGGACAGCAGAACGCCGACCTGCCGCTCGCTCGATCAGCCCTACGCCGGCGCGGATCACAAGAGTTTCCAGTATTATCTGATCGACGGTTTCATAGCCTCGGAGAACGTTTCGGTTGAAAGCCTTGAAACGCTCGACCTCGGCTTTGTCAATACCGACCATAACCCCGTTGTTCTGAAATTTACCCTGAACTAAACAAATAGGAGTGAAATTATGAAAGCGGCTACCAAAAGCGGGCTTCGGCTCAATTACAAGCGCACCTTCCTGATCGGCTTTGCCTTTTTCGGGATCCTGCTCCTGTGGCAGGTCTACGATTCCTGGTGTCCCACCTTTTTAACGGACATCTTCGCGCGCAGGATGTATTCGCTCTCCTCGGCGCAGCTCAAAGCGGGCGATCCGGACAAGATCCTCAATGTTCAGTGGATCGTCGGCATCATCATGGCCTGCGACAACCTGGCGGCGCTGATCCTGCTGCCGATTTTCGGCAGCCTTTCCGACAAGACGAAAACGCCGATCGGCAAGCGCATGCCCTATATCCTTGTCGGTACGGCCGTTTCCGCGGTGGCCTTCCCCTTCATCCCGCTCTTCTTCCATAATAACAGCGTTGCCGGCATGGTCATCATGATGGCGGTCGTTCTGATGTTCATGATGATGTACCGCAATCCCGCCGTTGCGCTGATGCCGGACATCACGCCGAAACCGCTGCGTGCGAAAGCGAACGGGATCATCAACATCATGGGGTATCTCGGCGGCGCGTTCGCAACCGTTCTCGGGATCTTCCTCAAGCTCTCCGACTATATCAACGTTGAAGATTCCGCGCGGAAGGTCTGGATCATCGAAACCCCCTTCCTGATCGCCTCGCTCCTGATGGTGATCTCCGCCTTCGTTCTCTATAAAACGATCAAGGAAAACAAGATCGCCGAAGAGATGAAAGAGGAACTCGAGCTCGGCGAACAGCTCGCGGCGATCGAAAATCCCGTCGACGACGACGCTCCGATGACGAAAGCGAACCGCCGGATGCTGCTCGCGATCCTCGGCGCGGAATTCCTCTGGTTCATGGCCGACAACGCCATCGGCACCTATATCGGCAACTACGTCATCTATTATCTCAATTCCGTTTCGAGCTCCACGATGCTCCTGACGATCATCGGCGGCGTTGCGAGCGTCGCCGGCTTTGCGACCGCCGGATCGATCGCCGACCGGATCGGCCGGAAATGGACGATCTCCTGCGGGCTCGGGATCACCGTAGCGGCGCTCCTTCTCATGTGCTTCGTTGCGCCGTCGGCAAAGATCACCGGCGCCAACGGCGAGCACGCCTTCCCCGCCGCACTCTTCGCCGTTTGGGCGATCAAGGGCTTCGGGATGGCGCTCGTTCACAACTGCTCCTTCCCGATGGTGGTCGAGCTTTGCTCGAATAAAAAGATCGGAAAATTCACCGGATTTTATTACGCGGCGAGCATGTCCGCCCAGACGATCACCCCGATTCTGCTCGGCCTGATGTTCCGCATTACGCTCGCCTGGCGTGCGCTTCCGGTTTACGCCGTCATCCTCTTCGTTCTGAGCTTTGTCGTTTTCACCGCGCTGGTCAAGAACATCAAGGCGCGTAAAGCGGAAAATCTCCACGGCCTTGAAGCGCTCGAGGGCGACTGATTCGAAAGGAAGCAATCTATCGATGAAGAAAAAACTGGTGCTCATCGGCGCGCTCTGCGCGCTGCCCGCGCTGCTGGTCGCTCCGGGACATACGACCCGGGCGTTGAGGGCTCCCTTTTACGGGCGCAATATCGCCCATCGCGGCCTTTATTCGAAAGATCAGAAGATCCCGGAAAATTCGCTCGCCGCATTCCGAAAGGCGGTCGAGGCGGGTTACGGGATCGAGCTCGACGTCGCGTTGAGCCTTGACGGACAAGTCGTCGTCTTCCACGACGATACGCTCGAACGGATCTGCGGCATTTCCGCCGGGATCGGCGAAAAAACGCTCGCTCAGCTTCGTGAGCTTTCGCTCTGCGGCAGCGAAGAAAAAATCCCCCTGCTTTCCGAGGTGCTCTCGCTTGTTGACGGACGCGTCCCGATCATTGTAGAACTCAAAAACGGAACACGCAACCGCGAGCTCTGCCGCAAAACGCTGGCGCTTCTCAAGGCCTACCCGGGAGACGTCTGCATTGAAAGCTTCAATCCGCTGATTGTCGCGTGGTTCCGTTTCCACGCTCCGAATCTTCTGCGCGGCCAGCTTTCCCAGCAGCTCGGCGAATATACGAAAAGCGGCCTGCCGAAAGCCGAAGCGTTCGTTCTGTCGAACACGATTCTCAATTTCGCGGCGCGTCCTCAGTTTATCGCATACCGGATCGGGAAAAAGCCGGTTT
>CACZON010000279.1 GCA_902782805.1 Oscillospiraceae bacterium | reverse complement strand
TTCTTTTCGGGATCCTCATTCCACGGACCGCGCAGCTGCACGTTTTTGTAATCGTGCTTTATTTCCAGCAGGAACTCGGAAGGATTCTGTTCCGGCGCGATAAAGTACACGCGATTTTTCGTGCGAGTCATCGCTACATAAAACAGCCTCCGCTCTTCCGCGTAATCAATGGAAAGGTCCTCTTTGACCACAAAGGCCAGCACCGGATCGTTTTCTATCTTTGACGGGAAACCGTAGGTTTCGTTGCGCCCGTTCACGACGATCACGTTGTCGTAGCCCAGTCCTTTCGACGCGTGCGCGGTCATGAATGTGATGTCCAGCTTGGGATACTTCACCGAGCGGAGTTTGCTGCCCCTGCTGACATATTCAAAGAGGCCGGACCGTTCCAGACGGTCGCCGTCAAACCCAAATCTCCCGAGCAGAAGGATCGACCCGTCGTTTTTCTTGCCCTCCTGCCGATTGTACGCCATGATCTGCTCCAAAGCGACCTCAATGGCGTGGGCAATGGCATAATTGACGCCGCTGCTGGTATTGGCTTTCGCGTCTTTCCGGCGGCTGTCGTACGTATAGATGATCACGGGATCTTCAAGATGCTTCGGGGAAATCAGGTCTTTTTCGATCTGCTCCCGGTTCTTCTGGATAAAGTTGCCGGCAATGTCTATAACTTCCTGAGAGTTGCGGTAGGTACGGACGATTTTCAGGAGCTTTGCGTAGCCCATCTTTTCCGCGAATTTGGTAAACAGTGTAATATCCGACCCGCTGAATGCGTAGATGGACTGCCAGTCGTCGCCGACGGCGATGATCTTCGCGTCGGTCACCTCATGAAGCGCGGAGACCAAATCAAACCGCTGACGGGAGATATCCTGATACTCATCCACGATGATGTATTTGAAATTCAGCCGCTGCTTCATTTCTTTAACTTCCCGCAGCAGTCTGGCCGATTCGTTGATCATATCCTGGAAATCGACGGCTTGGTTCCGGGTCAGATACCGCTGATACTCAAGATAGCAGTCGTGGCAGATGTTCAGGAAAAGCCGAGTGCGGACATTCTGCGTGGAATAATACATCCGGCTGAACTCATCCTCGGTGAACCCGTTAACCTTAAAATTGGAGATAAAGCGGCAGATCAGCGAGACCAGCTTGCGGATATAACGGTTTTCCTCCGAAATCACGAGCTTTTCCATGACTTCACGCTGGGAACGCGGCCTGAGTTCAAATCCGGCGTCTTCAAGCTGCTCTTTCAGGTGATCGAGGAACGGCCTGCCGTCGTTATAGGAAGAGAAAGTATAGAGCAGTGTCGTGCCGTGCCGGTGATGAAGACGGACTTTGTCGTTTACCGCGTTTTTATAAGCCACGATCTGCTCCGGGGAGTACAGGCTGTTCCTCCCGTCTTCGGTGATCCCGAAGTGCTCAATATAAGCCTCCCTGCCGTCCTGACGGATAATAAAATCCGGCGTATACGGCTTCCGTGAGAGAAGAATATCGTACCGATACAGAGGCTCATATTCGTACTCAATGCCGTTCAGGTACAGGAAGTTGGCGATCTCCACCTCCTGGTTCGAGCGCATCACTTCACTTTGAATGGTAACGGCTTTTTTCGTACGGATATCTATGATTTTTTTCTTGAATTCATCCAGTTCGCTGCGAATGGTTGAGAAGTTGGCTTTCGCGATATGGTTGAAGAACGCGTTAATATCCGAGCCCTCATAAGGCGCGTCAAAATAAGAGGCGAAGAAAAGGATCAGATTGTTGACCGCGGACTCATTCCGGAGAACGGAACCGCGAAAATAATCCTGCACCACATAGTACAGCTTTGTGTCGTCCACTATATTCAGCTTTTCAGGATTGTGGATATGCAGTATCGCGTTGCCGGTTGAGTGGAATGTCGCGATGGGGCATTTTATATGCAGCTCGCCGATAATACGCTGCTTGAGCTCGTTTACCGCCTTATTCGTGAAAGAGATCACAAGAATCTCTTTAGGATCGATATGCTGCCGTTCGACCAGGTATTTCACTTTGGCGGCGACGGTCGTGGTCTTTCCCGCCCCGGCGCCGGCTACTACCAGGCAGTAATCCTCGTCTGTCAGGACGACCCGGCGCTGATCTTCGTCCAGCAGGATCTTCGGGTCGCTCTCGCGAAGGATGGTGTCCAGATAGTCCTTTTCCGATATCATCTTTGAGCGGACATACCGCTCGTTCCGCTCGTCAATAAGCTCGGCAAAACCGTCATATCTTGCCAGAGCCGCGTCGATCTCGGCATCGGAGACCTTGTTTTTCCGGCAGAATTCCGGAAGCATCCCGCTGTCCTTCAGCACGCGAAACCATTTGATCAGATCGGAGGAAGCGCTCAGCCGTTCCAGATACTCGCTTTTAGCAACATAGTGGTCGCAATCCAAAAGTGCGAGCATGAAAGAATCGAGCTCCCGCAGCCGCAGCAGCTCTTCGGATTGTGTTTGCGCTTTCTTTGAAGAGTCCTTCTTCCGGAAGACCCTTTGCAGCCAGCTCATGGCGCCGGTCCGATCCTTTCATGGTTTTTTCGGTTTATCCGGCGTTTATAATACCGTAAAGGAGCGGGCATATCAATAGCGGCAGAAACTGTTGCTCATGTTACAGAAGAAAAACCTCAGCTCATATATGAATCAAATTGATGCGAAAAGACAATCATGTTAGAATACAGAGGAAGATGATGTATATCCCACGCTGAGAGGGGATCCTGAAATGGCAAATTCATACCGCTATGTCAAGCTGCTGAAAAACCGCCTTTATCCCACCTTTCAGCTGCATGCCTT
>CACZON010000278.1 GCA_902782805.1 Oscillospiraceae bacterium | reverse complement strand
GGATTCATATAAGAATTCCGACGAGGGCTCCTCCCCGGAGAAATGCATCACCGTATGAAAGATCGGTTCATTGCCGTAGTCATCGTTATAAATGGTTATGCTGTCCCACTGCTCCTGCGTTCCGATAAACGTAATTTCAGAGAGCGATTCACATTCGCAGAACGCATCGCTTTCAATCACCGCAACGCTTGCCGGAATCGTTACCGAAGCGAGGTTCGAGCAATAAATGAACGCTCCCGTGCCGATCCGGGCAGCCGGCGAAGGAATCACAATCGAGGAAAGATCGCTGCACCCTTTGAACATATCATCCGAAATCTCCGGGATGCCTTCATAAAGTTCCACAGATTCCAGCATTCTGCAGTCTTCAAAGACGCACGTTCCGAGATTCGTCAGCGTTCCCGGCAGATTTGCCGAAATAAGCGAAGCGCAGCTGCCGAACGCGTAATAGCCGATGCTTTCAACGCCCGAAGGAACGGTAACCGAAGTGATCGGCGCCGACGCAAACGCGCCGTCCCCGATCGCGGTTACCGGATAGCCGCCGATTTCCGAGGGAATCGCAAGATCCGTATCTTCTCCGTTGTACCCGGTGATCGTCGCGGTTTCGGAATCACCGACCGTATAGGTATAGCCGTTCTCTTCCAGCGCCGGCTCGTCGGGATCCGTCAACGCGTCGAACGTATACTCCACAACTAAGTTTTCTTCTCTTTCATCCACATAGGCTGCCGCCGCGCTGTCGTTGACGGTTGCAGTCACTTCATCGGAAAAATAGAAATCCGCGTCCGCGTACAATAACACCGTAACCGTGTATTGCGTATCCGATGCAAATACGTCGTAATCCGGTTCGAGATAATCCCCGGTCGTCTCGTTTTGCCAGCGCACACCATTGCGCATATATGTGCTATCGTAATCGCAATAATTCAGCGTTCCGGAAGGAATTACCGGAAAATACTCCGGAGCCGCTCCGATCTCGGGAGCGGGAATCGTGATCGGGACCTCCTCGATACATTCGACGGTCGGTTCCGGATCGTCTCCTTCCGCCCTGACCGGAAGCCTCGAAACAAACATCGAGAAAACCATCAGGAAAGTAAGGAGGGCCGCTGTAGATTTACGCAGGAAACGCTTCATGACTGACTGCCGCCTTTCGGTTGATTTTCGATTCACGCATTACAAAATTGCATATTAAATTTATTATACAATCTTGTTGAAAAGATTGCAATTGCTTTTTCAATAAACAGCAATTTTGTTTATTTCAACTAGTTTTCAACAATCTATAGCCTTATACGGCTTTTTTGTTTTCAAACTAACAAAATCGTATCATCAGGCATTGTCTTTCTCAATTTTTCAAGCAGAAATTTTGAACATTCGATTTACTCGGGAGCTTAAAGCAAATACAGCAAAAGCCCGGATTCTCTCCGGGCTTTTGTTCAATGATGTTCCGTGCAACAGGGAGCATCCGAATGATTTCCTGCGAATCGGCAACTTTATGGATTTATCAGTTCGCCGGCTGGGAGGTCTGCTCGGAGCCGGTGCCGCCGGCAGCGGAGGCGATCTCCTCGCCGATCGCGGTGATGACGGTATGCTCTCCCATGACCTGCGGGAGCTTTCCGTCCCATTTTTCGTAGAATTTCGAGAGCAGGACGTTTTCCGTAAGCGATTGCGAGAGCGTCTCGTTGGCCTGCGCCTGCGCCTGCGCTTCGATCATCAGCGCTTTGGCGTCTGCTTCGGCCTTGGCGATGCGCGTCTCGTTTTCGATCTGCTGTTTTTCGTAGACCTGCTGCGCGATCGATTTTTCGGCGATCGCCTGGTTGTATTCTTCCTCGAAGTTCATGTTGTTGATCACGACCTTCAGGACGTTGACCGTCGCCGCGCCGTACTTTTCATCCAGCGCCGCCTGGAGCTTTTCCTTGACGAGCGGCTCGATATGTGTACGGATCGTGACCTCCTGGACGCCGAGCTCCACCATTGCGGATTTGATCGAACTCGAAACGAGCCCGGCAGAAACGAGATCCTGATCGGACTGCGAAACGTTCGCGTAGATCCACGAAGAGCGGTTTCCGGCGATCTGATAGGTCACGATCACGTCTTCGGCAAACACCGGAACCTTCTCCTTTGTTTCGCCCCAGACCTGCGCCGAAAGCGAGATATCCTGCTGCTTGTTGTTGACCAGATTCACGCTCTGGATAAACGGAACCTTCAGATTGAATCCCTGCGGCAGGTTTGCTTCGGAAATCTGACCAAAGGTCGTGCGTACGCCGGTATAGCCGGTCGGCACGATCGCGAAGCATTGACCGGAAACGGCGATCACGAAGCCCGCGATCAGCATTGCCGCCGCGGCGCTTTTCTTGATTTTCGGCAGGAAGAAGAACACCACGCCCGCGATCATCACGGCAAGGCCCAATAAAAGCATGATCGAATTCATAAAACTATATCCTCCTTGAACTGATTGCTTTTCTTGCTAGTGAACACTTTAGCACGACTTCAAATTCCTGTAAAGTATCTGCGCCTTTATTCACAGAATTTTCACTTTTACCCGTTATGATGAAAATACTTTCTAAACAGATAGGAGATTTTTTATATGAAAAGAATTTGCGCGCTCCTGCTCGCCGTACTCTTTGTCTTTCTGATCGGATGCTCTTCCGCACAGAAGCCGGAAAAAGCGGATCTTTCTTCGATCGATCCGGCGAGCGGCCTCCACCACGCGACGATCTCGGTCAAGGATTTCGGGCAGATCGAACTGGAGCTTGACGCCGACGCCGCGCCGATCACGGTTTCGAATTTCATCTCCCTCGCCTCCTCCGGGTTTTACGACGGGCTGACGTTCCATCGCATCCAGGAAGGCTTCATGATGCAGGGCGGCGATCCGAAAGGCGACGGCACCGGCGGCAGCGGAACGCAGATCAAAGGCGAATTCGCTTCAAACGGAGTCTCGAATCCGATCTCCCACAAGCGCGGGGTGATCTCGATGGCGCGCGCAAAGCAGAACGACAGCGCCTCTTCGCAGTTCTTCATCTGCCACGGCGACGCTTCCGCCTGGCTCGACGGGCTCTACGCCGCGTTCGGCAAGGTCACGAACGGGATGGACGTTGTCGACAAGATCTGCACCAAGAAATATACCGTTGACAAGAACTATGTGATCACGAAGAAATCCGAGCAGCCGGTTATCGAATGGATCGTGATCACAGACTGATTCTTCCGGCAAACGAAAACGTCCTGCGGGTTTTCTCCGCAGGACGTTTCTTGATTTTTACCGTTTTATTCCAGATGAAGCTCGATGAACTTCGCAACCGCTTCGCGGTCGGAAAGGTCCGGGATCTCCGCCTTGAGCGGGAGGATCGCGATCTTTTCCGTCATCGAGATCGTCTCGCCTTTTCCCCAGTCTTCAATCGGCCCGAGCACTTCGATCTCGGTAAACTGATGGCTGGTATAAGCTTCGAGCGAGCTGCCGAAATCGGTATAATCCTTTTCGGTATCGTGGGTAAAGCTCATCTTGAGCAGATAGCCCTTGTTCGCATACATCGCCCAGCCTTCAGTATCGGCGGAACCGATCTTGATCGGGCGCTGACGCTCGGTGGTGGAGCGCAGGGTGATATAGCGATCGTCGAGACCGAGGCGCTGATCCCCAAGCGATCCGAGGAACATCACGAGCGAACCGGAGGGCAGAATCGGCTTTGAGAAATCGGCAAGCGTGAGTTCGGAGAAGGGCTTGCGCATTCTGAACGGGCGCATAAAGGGGAAGAATCCGACTCCGCCCGGCGCGCACTGGGTCACCTGCCAGACGGCGTTGCGCTTTTTCTCTTCGAAGGTATTCGTAAATTCGCAGGTTACCTCGATTTCCGGCTTTTCTTCGTCCAGAACGACGGTCATTGCCGAGATAAAGCCGATCACCTTCGCTTCGGGGCAGGTAAGCTTTACACCGTTTTTGATCTCTTCGAGCAGGACCGGGTCGTTATCGGGCGATTCGGTATGAATCTGATACTGCGGCGCGAGCCACATGCGGTGGCCGCCGTAGAAATGATACTCCGCTTCTTCGCCGAAAAGCTCCTTGAAGAACGGCGAGCGGTCTACAACCTGATCCTCCTCGTCGTTGAAAAAGAGGTTTTCGCCGCCTTTTGCCGCATAATAAATGATACGCGGGCCGAGATCGAGCGTAATGAGCAGCTCCACCGCGTCGTTTTCGAGCTTGACGCAGCGACCGTAGCGTTTATACGAATCGACCTTTGAAATCGTAACAGCCATTTTTCTCTCTCCTTTATCTGATTTGATTTTCTGATTTGAATATATCATAAACAGCGGTTCCCCGTCAATCTTCCGCCGGCGGAAAAAGTATCGAAAAGTTACGAAAAATGAAAAAACTGTAACTTTACTTTTCCCGTTATTTTCGCTATGATGGTTACATAATAAAAGATGACAGGAGGTTTTGCCATGGCGAAAAAAGAAAAACAGACGCCGAAGCCGGAAGCGGCAAAAGCGGCGCCGGCCGCTCAATCGGAGCCCGTCAAAACGAAAAAAAGCAAAAAATGGCTTGCCTTTATTTTAATATTCCTTGCATTCGCGGTCCTTGCAGGCGGCGGATACTTTGCGTTTCAGTATTTTACGCAGGAAGAGATCGATCCCGCCCAGATCGCTTACGGCAGCATCACGATCAGCGGCAAGAACATCAGCGGCATGACCCACGCAGACGTGGAGCAGTATCTTCTGCGGCGCGAGCAGACGCTCCCCGAGCCCTACTCCTACGAGCTCGTCTGCGGCGGCTTTACCGATAAGGTCGGCAAAGAAGGCTTCGAATTCAGCTTCAACACGCGCGAAGTCCTCAAAAACCTGAAAAATGCCCGGGACGGCGACGTGATCGAGCATAAGATCACGGCAAAGCTCAACGAAAAGCTGCTCGGTACGAAGCTCGCGGAAATGGCCGAGAAGGTGTTCGTCGACTGCGTCGAGCCGGAGGTGACCGATTTCAAATTTGAAGATCACCAGTTTGTGGTTTCTCAGGAACGCGTCGGCCGTTTGATGAACGTTTTTCGGACCAAGGAGAAAATTCTGACGGAATACAACGGCGAGGAAGAAAGCAAATTTGAATGCATCACGAGCGACATTTCTCCGAAAACCACGCGCGAAGAACTGCTCTCTCACCTCGGCCAGATC
>CACZON010000277.1 GCA_902782805.1 Oscillospiraceae bacterium | reverse complement strand
TACGAGTTTACAATCGCCGCCAGAATTTTCATTTTTCTTTGCGTTAATGTCATCGTAAACCCCTCACGGTCGTTTAGCACTCATTTAGCTCGAGTGCTAAATCTTGATTATAATGTACCATTATACCGGCGTTTTGTCAAGCCCTTTATTTGTAAAAGATTTATTAACTTCTTTATTTTTCCGCGCAGGGAAAGGTTCATGCAAAAAGAGACGGCGAAGCGTTTCGCTTTGCCGTCTCTTTTGATTTTTTCGTTTGATCAATACTGTCTGCCCCAGACAACGTGATGAAGCGCCGGCTTTCCGCAGCAGACGCAGGTATCCGAGAAATGCTCCTCGTTAAAGGGGATGCATCTCGATTTTACGCCGCCCGTTACTTCCTTGATCTTATCCTCGCATGCTGCGTCGCCGCACCACATGGCGTTGATGAAGCCCGGCTTGTTCTTCGAGATCTCGATCATCTCGTCGAGCGTCTTCGCGTAGTGGGTCTTCTCCTCCAGGTTCTTTCTCGCTTTTTCGACAAGCGCGTCGTGAACGTCGCGCAGCGTCTGCTCGAGCGTCTCTTCGATCGTATCGAGGCTTGCGAAGATTTTCTCGCGGTTGTCGCGCCGAACGAGAACGCACTGGTTCTTTTCGATATCCTTCGGGCCGAGCTCGATGCGTACCGGAACGCCGAGCATCTCGTACTGGCTGAATTTCCAGCCCGGGGACTGGGCGCTGTCGTCGATCTTCATGCGGAATTTCGCCGAAAGCCGATCGCAGAGCGCACGGGCGTTTTCGAGCACGCCCTCCTTATGCATCGCAACCGGAATGACGACCGCCTGGATCGGAGCGATCGCGGGCGGGAGCACGAGGCCGTTGTCGTCGCCGTGAACCATGATGATCGCGCCGATCATGCGCGTCGATACCCCCCACGAGGTCTGGTGGGGATACTGGAGGGTATTATCGCGACCGGTGAACGTAATGCCGAAGCTCTTCGCGAACCCGTCTCCGAAATAATGGGACGTGCCGCCCTGAAGCGCAACGCCGTTGTGCATCATCGGCTCAATCGTATACGTCGCTTCCGCACCGGCGAATTTTTCCTTTTCGGTCTTCTGTCCGGTGATCGCCGGGATTGCAAGCGACTCCAGATAAAAATCGCGGTAGACGCCGAGCATGCGCAGCGTTTCCTCTTTTGCTTCCTCGGCCGTTTCGTGCATCGTATGGCCTTCCTGCCATAAGAACTCGGAGGAGCGCAGGAACGGGCGCGTCGTCTTCTCCCAGCGCATGACGGAGCACCACTGGTTATAAATCTTCGGCAGATCCCGGTAAGATTCGATCACCTTCGCGAAATGCTCGCAGAAAAGCGTTTCACTCGTAGGCCGGATGCAGAGACGCTCGGCAAGCTGCTCGTCGCCGCCCTGCGTGACCCAGGCTACTTCCGGGGCAAATCCCGCAACGTGATCCTTTTCCTTCTGCAGAAGGCTCTCCGGGATCAGCAGCGGCATATATACGTTCTGCACGCCGACTTTTTTGAAGCGCGCATCGAGATCTCTTTGAATATTTTCCCAGATTGCGTAACCGTAAGGCTCGATCACCATGCAGCCTTTTACGCTTGAATAGTCCATCAGCTCCGCTTTGCGGACGATATCGGTATACCATTTCGCAAAGTCAACGTCCATCGGGGTGATGGCTTCCACCATTTTTTTGTTTTCCGCCATATTACATTCGCCTTTCTTCTAAGGTTTCAATCTTTATCATTATAGCGTGTACCGCTTCAGTTTTCAAGTCTTTCCGGAAAGTAAAAAGCCGGCTTCCTCTTCGGGAAGCCGGTTTCTGCATACAGAATTCGGATCAGGTGTGGTCTTCAACGAATTTTACGATATCATTGACCGTTTTGATTCCTTCGATCGCTTCATCCGGAACCTCGATTTCAAATTCATCTTCAATCGACATCACAAGATCGACTACATCGAGCGAATCCGCGCCCAGATCATCCGCAATTAAAGTATCCGGCGTGATCGTCGTTTCGTCTACGTCAAACTGATCGCTCAGAATAGAAATTACCTTTTCAAGTACCATATTAAATCCCCCTTCGGTCCGTAATCATCGGAAAGAGTTTTTCCATAAAACATATTATTAGCTTCATTCGTGTTTGTCAACTGCTATTTTGAAAATATTTTAATTTTCAAAGTGCCAGGAAATTCCCTGCGGCGTGTCGACAAGAACCACGTGTTTTTCGCGAAGCTGATCACGGATCGCATCGGCTGTGGCCCAATCCTTGTTTTTACGCGCCTGCGTGCGCTTTTCGATCAGCGCTTCGATCTCGGCGGCTGCGGGATCATCTTGCGGCTTGGGCGCTTCCGCTTCGGGAAGCGGCGTCGTCAAATTGAGCGAAAGGACGCGGTCGAAATCCTCCAGCAGCCAGAGCTTCGTTGCATCCGAAAGATCCGCCTTAAGGACGTCGTAAACGCTCGTCAGCGCCAGAGAGGAATTGAGATCGTTGTCCATCGCGGCGCGGAAGCTTTCACGGTACGGTTCCGCGGCGGCGAGATCCGGTTCTCCTTCCCGCTTGAGCGCAGCGATCCTGCGGCGCAGCTTTTCATAGGCGACCTTTGTATTATCGAGCGTCTCAAACGTAAAGACGAGCGGTTTTCTGTAATGGGACTGGAGGCAGAACATCCGGTAGACGAGCGGATCGTAGCCCTTCTCTTCCAGAAGCGAGAGGATCAGGAAATTGCCGCTCGATTTGCTCATCTTGCCGCGCGCGTCGCGCAGATGGAGCACGTGGAACCAGTGCGGGCACCACTCGTGGCCGAGATACGCTTCGCTCTGGGCGATCTCGTTCGTATGATGCGGGAAAGCGTTGTCGATCCCGCCGCAGTGCAGATCGAGATGCTCGCCGAGATGCTTGATACTGATCGCGGAGCACTCGATATGCCAGCCGGGATAACCGACGCCGAAGGGGCTGTCCCATTTGAGCTCCTGATCTTCGAATTTCGACTTCGTGAACCAGAGGACGAAATCGCTTTTGTTGCGCTTGTTCGTATCTTCTTCAACGCTCTCGCGCACGCCGACCTCGAGGTCCTCTTCGTTCTGGTTGCCGAAAACGTAATAATCCGAAAGCTTCGAGGTATCGAAATAGATATTTCCGCCCGCTTCGTAGGCGAAGCCTTTTTCGAGGAGCGCTTCGACCATTTTGATGAACTCGGGGATGCAGTTCGTCGCCGGCTCGATGACGTCCGGCGTCTTGATATTCAGCTTTGCGCAATCCGAGAAAAATGCCTTCGTATAGAAATCGGCGATCTCCATCACGGTTTTATGCTCGCGCTTCGCGCCTTTGAGCATCTTGTCTTCGCCGGTATCGGCGTCGCTTGTCAGATGTCCGACGTCCGTAATATTCATCACGCGCTTGACGTCATAGCCAAGATAGCGCAGATATTTTTCGAGGATGTCTTCCATAATATAGGTGCGCAGATTTCCGATATGCGCAAAATGATAGACTGTAGGCCCGCAGGTATACATGCGGACTTTTCCCGGCTCATACGGCTTGAATTCTTCTTTTTTCGCTCCGCGTGAATTGTAAAGGATCATAAGTACAAAAGCCTCTTTCTTGCAGTTTTCGGTTTCAGCCGGCCGTTGCGGGGCCGATTATTTGGCGGTCTTGACCGCGTCCCAGTTTTGTTTGAGATAAATGATTCCGGAAATGATCGTCAGTCCCGTTGCGATCAGGAGGAACACATATTCGATCACCGGACAGACACGATCGAGGAAACCGGATCCGGAGAAAACGCCGAGATCGTATCCGTAGGAGGAAAGCTGCCGCAGATATTCACAGATCATGATCACGACGATCGCGATGATCTGGCTGACCGTTTTAACTTTTCCCCAAAGATTCGCGGCGATAACGGTTCCCTTCTGTCCGGCTACGAGCCGCAGCGAGGTCACCATGAATTCGCGCGCGATGATGACGATCACACACCAGGACGGCGCGATCCCGAGCTCGATCAGGCAGCAGAGGATCGAAACGACCAGGACTTTATCCGCGAGCGGATCCATAAATTTTCCGAAATCGGTAATCAAATGATCGCGGCGGGCGATTTTCCCGTCGAGCCGATCGGTATAGGCGGCGATCCCGAAAAGGATTCCGGCGATCAGCCAGCTGTGCGGAATATCGCGCGGGAACAGAAGCACTGCTGCGACAAACGGCACGAGAAGCACGCGCAGAAGCGTGAGTTTGTTCGGAAGATTCATCTTTCGTCCTCCTATGGTATCATTTCACCGATCAGATCGCAGTCCATACAGTCTTCGATCCGAACGCGAACGAACTGGCCGTAGGCCGGTTTTTTCTCCGGCGCGGTAAAAAAGACTTTTCCGTCGATCTCGGGCGCGTCGCTCTGCGTTCTCCCGAAATAGCATTCCGCCCAGCGGTCGAAGCCTTCGGTCAGGACCGTCAGCTCCCTTCCGATCATTTCTTCGCCCTTTTCCTGCATAATCAGCATCTGTGCTTCGGAAACGAGCGCTTCACGGCGTTCCTTTTCTTCCTCAGGGATCTGATCCTCCAAAGAATACGCAGGGGTCCCTTCTTCGCGTGAATACGCAAAGCACCCGAGCCGCTCAAAGCGAACCGAGCGAATAAAATCCATCAGCGTTTCAAAATCTTCCTCCGTCTCTCCGGGGAAGCCGACCATCACCGTCGTGCGCAGGGTCACGCCCGGGATCCGCGCACGCAGCTTTTCCATCAGCGCAGAAAGCGAATCGGCGTCGCCCCGGCGGTTCATGCGCCGAAGGACCCGAGCGGACGCGTGCTGCAGCGGGAGGTCGATATATTTCACGATTTTTTCCTGTGAAGCGATCGTATCGATCAGCTCATCGGTCAGGCAGTCCGGATAACAGTAAAGCAGGCGGATCCAGCGGACCGGTTCGATTTTGCACAGCTCCCGCAGCAGATGCGGCAGCTTGTATTCTCCGTATAGATCGAACCCGTAACGCGAGGTATCCTGCGCGATGAGGATCAGCTCCTTCGCGCCCTGCGCCGCCAGCGTTTCTGCTTCCTTGAGGATGCTTTCCACCGTTCTGCTGCGGAAAGGACCGCGGATCGAGGGGATCGCACAGTAAGTACAGCGATTATCGCAGCCTTCGGCAATCTTGAGATAAGCGAAATAGCTCGGCGTCGAGAGTTCGCGTTCTCCCTCGATCGGTAAAAGCGTTTTCTCCTGCCGGATCGCCGGGCGTTCCTCGGAAAGCACGCGTTCCATCAGCGAAACGATCTCGTTGTTCGCGCCGATCCCGATCACCCCGTCCACCTCCGGAAGCTCCGTTTTCACCTCTTCGAGATAACGTTCGGCAAGGCATCCGGTGACGACGATCTTCTTGATCTGGCCTTCTTTTTTCAGCTTTCCGAGCTCGAGGATCTCGTCAATCGATTCGCGCTTGGCGCTTTCGATAAAGCCGCAGGTGTTGCCGCTTGCAACGTCGGCAAGCGCCGGATCGTCCGAGATCTCGTAGCCGGCGTTTTTCAGCTTCGCCATCAGGATTTCACCGTCGATCCGGTTCTTTTCACAGCCGAGATAGACCATTCCAACTTTGATTGCCATAATGAGTATCCTTTACAGGTCGTTGAGTTTTTCAAATGCAGCGCGGATCTCCCGCGGGCTGTAGCCGCGCCGCGCAAGAAACGCCGTCGCGCGCCGGAAGACCGCTTCGTCGTTTAACGCGCCGGGATATTTTTTCAGGATCAGATGCGCCGCCGCTTCGGCCGGATCGTACTCGACCCGATCGACGGCTTCCTGCGCCAGCTCCCGGGAGATTCCCTTTTTCATAAGCTCCCAGGCGGCTCTTTTTTTGGAAAAGCCTCTTTTTTCGATCAGAGCGAGCGCGCGGCGTCCGGCATAGTTCTCATCGGAAATAATTCCGGCGTCTTCCAGCGCGTCGCAGACCGCTTCGGCAGCTTCCGGCTGATACTCTCTGCGAAGCTTTTCGCAGAGCTCGCGCTTCGGGTAATCGCGCAGAGAAAGCAGCCAGAGCGCCTTCTCACGCGCCAGGAAACGTTCGGAAGCTTCGAGCAGCTCCTGAAGCTCTCCGTCGGTGATCTCCGCGCCGATTTTATAGCGCGATTCCTCAAAAAGGCGGGAGGAAACCTGTACCGCCGCTTCGCCGTCGATAAAAAGCTGCGTTCTCGCTTTTCGGAGTTTTTTCGCGTCGGTGATGATCATTCGTCATCATCCACGAGGATATCGATATCCGCGCGGGAAACCTTTTTCGCGGGTGCAGCGCTTTCCGCCGCCATCTGCGGCGCGGCGGGCTGCGCTTTTTCGTTTTCGGAAGCAGTGCCCTTGAGCTTTTCGCGGATCAGCGCTTCGATCTCGGCAGCCAGCGCGGGATTTTCTTCAAGATACGTCTTGGCGTTGTCTCTGCCCTGGCCGAGACGCAGCTCGTTGTAGCCGAACCAGGCGCCGCTCTTTTTGATGATGCCGAATTTGGCGCCGAGGTCGACGATCTCGCCGACTTTGGAGATCCCTTTTCCGTACATCACGTCGAATTCCGCCTCTTTGAACGGCGGAGCCACTTTATTCTTGACCACTCTGACTCTCGTATGGGAGCCGACCGGAACGCCGCCGGCCTTCAGCGTTTCTACGCGTCGTACGTCGAGGCGGACCGATGCATAGTATTTGAGCGCGTTGCCGCCCGCCGTCACCTCGGGGTTCCCGTAGACGACGCCGACCTTGAGACGCAGCTGGTTGATAAAGATCGCGATACAGTTCGATTTTGAGACGACGCCGGCGAGCTTGCGCATCGCCTGCGACATCAGTCTCGCCTGGAGGCCGACGTGGGAATCGCCCATTTCGCCTTCGATCTCCGCGCGCGGAACGAGCGCCGCAACGGAATCGATGACAACGATATCGATCGCGCCGGAGCGGATCAGCGCTTCGGCAATTTCGAGCGCCTGTTCGCCGGTATCCGGCTGAGAAACCAGAAGTGCGTCGATATCGACGCCGAGCGCCTGCGCATAGACGGGGTCGAGCGCGTGTTCCACGTCGATATAAGCCGCTTCGCCGCCCGCTTTCTGAACCTCGGCGACGCTGTGGAGCGCAAGAGTCGTTTTGCCGGATGCTTCCGGACCGTAGATCTCGATAATTCTCCCGCGCGGAAGTCCGCCGATTCCCAGGGCGTAGTCGAGCGAGATCGATCCGGTGGAAACCGCTTCGACCTGCATCGTGCTGTTCTGCCCGAGTCTCATAACGGCGCCTTTGCCAAACTGTTTTTCAATCTGTTCGAGCGCGGTCTCCAGCGCTTTCTGCCGGTTTACTCCTGCCATATATCTTTACCTCCGTTTTATAATTCCGAATTTTCCGTACCTTTAATTATATATGATATTTTGCTTAAAATCAATCATCTTTTCGTGCCGCGGCGATCCGGTCAAGGCCGGAAAAATCTTTCAGGATCCGGATCTTAGTAAGGCCGGCTTCTTTCATCATTTCCGAAAGCACCGCCCCCTGATCCTCGCCGATCTCAAAATAAAGTTCGCCGCCCGCCTTCAGAAGCGGGAGCCAGTTTTTGAGGATCGCGCGGTAAAAAAGCAATCCGTCTTCCCCTCCCGAAAGCGCCGTTTCCGGCTCGAAGGAAACCTCCCGCTCAAGCACCGCGATTTCTTTTGCCGCAACGTACGGCGGATTGGAAACGATCCGGTCGTAGGCGCCGAAGCGTCTGTCCGGCGGAATGAGAACGTCGTAGCGGATCGCCCGGGCGTCATAAGGGTATTTTTCGAGATTGCGGGCAAGATAGGAAAACGCCGCTTCAAAAAGCTCTACGCAGTCTGCGTGAATCTCCTGCCCGAGCGAGCAGATTCCGAGCCCGACCGCGCCGCTTCCGGCGCAGAGATCGAGTACGGACGCGCCCCGGGGAAGATGCTCCGCCGCCGCTTCGCAGAGCAGCTCCGTTTCCGGCCGCGGGATCAGAACCCCCGGGCCGACGAAAAGCTCCAGCGAAAGGAACGGCCATTTTCCGAGAATATACTGAATCGGCTCTCCGGAAATCCTTCGAAGGATCCGCTTTTCAAGCGCCGCTTTCTCTTCGTTCGACGCGTTTTCCTCGCGCCGAAGCAGCCATTCGCTTTCTTCAAGAGAAAGGATCGACAGATAAAGCCATTTTGCCTCGGCCTGCGCGTTTTCGACGCCGCACGCGGCAAGGCGTTCCTGCGCCGATTTTAAAAGCTCCCGCCGCTTCACAGCAGATCTGCTCCGTCTTCGGGGATCACCTTTTTCATCGCTGCGATCGCAACTTCGATCATTCCGTCGTCCGGCTCCTTTGTCGTCAGGCGCTGGACCCATTTTCCGGGCGCCGCGATGATCGCGGTCACGATGTTCTGATACCGGCCGCAGAGCTTGATCAGCTCGTAACCGAAGCCCATGACGATCGGGATGCAGAGGATTTTCGCGAACGAACGCAGGAACGGATTCTCAAACGGGATAAATATCCCCACAAAAATGCCGATCAAAAGGATCAGCACCATAAAGCTCGTTCCGCAGCGCGGGTGAAAGCGGGAATGGCCGCGGACGTTTTCGACGGTCAGCTCCTGTGCCGCTTCATAGCAAAAAATCGTCTTATGCTCCGCGCCGTGATACTGAAAGACGCGCTTGATATCCGGGATCAGCGAAACGAACGCAACGTAAAGGAGGAAAATCAGGATCCGCATCAATCCCTCACAGAGCGAACGCCAGGGCGCAAGCCCTTCGCCGCAGAGCTTCAGAAGGAGATTGAAAAGCAGGATCGGCAGAAAAACGAAGAGGAATACCGCCAACGCAACGCCGAGAACGCCGGCGATCCCCATAATGACGGAATCCACCTTTGCGCCGAATTTTCTTGTAAGCCACTTCTCGAATTTCGAAGGCTCTTCCGATTCTCCGGTTCCGGAAAGCTCAATGGAACGGCTCAGCGCACGGTAACCGATCCGGAGCGATTCGATAAACGCCACCGTTCCGCGAATAAACGGAATGCCCAGAACTGGATATTTTTCCTTAATCGGATGCAGATCGACCTCTTCGAAGATGATCTCCTTGTTCGGATCGCGCACCGCGATACAGGTCTTTTTCGGGCCCCGCATCATAATCCCTTCAATCAGCGCCTGTCCGCCGATCGAGGTGATCCGCAGGCATTTTTCTTTTACTCTCATAACTTTTCAGGTTCCTCTTTTCCCGCCGCGCTTTCCTCGGCGGCTGTTTCGGCAAGCGGCAGCGAGATGGTTACCGCGGTGCCGATGTTCTCATGACTCTCGATTTCAAGCCGTCCGCCGTGGGCTGCAACGATCTCGTCCGCAACGGCCAATCCGATCCCGGAGCCGCGAACGGAATGGTTGGCTTTATAGAATTTTTCTTTGACGTGGGGCAGGTTTTCGGCGGAGATGCCGCAGCCGTTATCGCTGACGACTACGTGTACGAAGCCGGCGCTTTCGCTGACGTTGACCGAAACCGTG
>CACZON010000276.1 GCA_902782805.1 Oscillospiraceae bacterium | reverse complement strand
GCCTGGAAGCGGGCATGGATGGGCATATCGCCAAACCGGTTGACATGAAACTTGTGATCAAGGAAATCCGCAGAATCAAGGAGGAGAGAAAATCATGAAAAAGATTCTCTGCATCATTCTGGCGCTCTGCGTGATCGCGGCTCTCGCGGCCTGCAGCGCAAAGAAAGAGAATACGGACCCGGCCGAATTCAAGCCCGCGCTTGATACCGGCAGAAGCTGCAGCATCACGGTTGCCGGAAGCTACGATAACTTCGAGGCGCTGGAAACGGAATTCGACAGATTCAACGAGATCTATCCGAACGTACAGCTGAGCTATGTGAAGCTGGACGATTACAACAACGTGCTGGAAACCGTTCTCAAAGGCAACGACAGGCCGAATATCTTCTTTTCCTATGCCTGGATGATCGGGAACGAGAAATACAGTTCTGTCTGCGAGAATATGGAGGAACTTTCGGATTCCGCCCTGGGGCTGAATCTGGATTGCATCCGCCCGGGTCTGATCAACCATGACGCGCAGGGCCGCGTGCTGGTGGTACCGGTCTTCTCCAGAACCTACGGCATGCTGGTGAACAACGATCTGTTCAAAAAGGAAGGGCTCAGTGTTCCGAAAACATGGAAGGATCTGCTGGCCGTGTGCGAAGGATTCCGCGGCAAGGGGTACGCGAGCCCCATGATGGGCTACAGCCTCAAATCATCCAGCTGCCTTATGCATACGCTCGCGTATCCACTGTTCCTGGCAACGCTCGCGGATGATCCGCAGGCGATCGCCCTCGCCAATAACCTCGATTCTGCCGCGGGAGAATCCATGCGCCCCGCGCTGGAAGCGGTGGAACAGCTGATTTCAAGCGGCTGCATCGATCTTTCGCAATGCGATCAGATCGAGGACAACTATTCCAAGGTGATCCTGCGCTTCTTTGAAGGCGACGTGCCGATGATGATCTGCACCGGAGATACCGTATCCGGAACCAAGAAACGCGAAAGCCAGTCTGAGGCGTTCACCGCCGCGCCGTTCGATTATTCTTTCCTGCCCATACCGATGACGGATGACGGCGGATACTTTATCGACAGCGTGTCTCTGGAATTCTCCGTAAACAAGAACTGCAGCGATCTCGATATGACCAATGAGTTCATGCGCTTCCTGATCACAAACCGGGCGCTCAACGAGATGGCGTCCGTGAAGCGCCTTGTGACGCCTACCAAGGATCTGTCCTTCGATTCGGTTTACGCACCTTTCGGTCAGGTGCCTTCGGAGCGTGTCATTTCTCCGGAAGTGCTCGGCGTCAAGGATCCGCTCACGGTTCAGATCCGGGTAGCGGCGTTCCGCGTCGGAAGAGGGGAGATCACAATCGACGAAGCGGTCGGCATGTACGGACAGTTCGAATGACAGAACAGCGTAAAGTCCTGCACCTGTATAAGGCAAAAGAAAGCTCGGATTGCTCCGGGCTTTTTCTTGTAAAAGTTACGTGTGAAGTCGGCATGTGTTTTTTACGAAAGCGTCTCAAGGATTTCGTTCATCAGCGTTTCGTAATCCTCTGCGCCCCGAGCCCCGATGGCAGCCTCGCCGACGATCCTGCCGTCGGAATCGACGAAATAGCTCGTCGGGACGAACTGCGCCGGGAATACGCTGTCGAGACCGTTGAAGACGCAAAGATTGAGGTATGTCACGCCGGTTGCAGAGAGAATCTCTTTTGCGGCAGAAACCATTTCGGCGTTCTGCGCGCTCGGCACGTCGATCACAATTCCGATGATTGCGCAGTTTTTGCTCTGGAGTTTCTGGTTGAGCCGTTCAAGGTCCGGCATTTCGCCGATGCACGGCCCACAGTACGTACCCCAGAGGTTGACCATGGTGAGCGTGTGCTCTTTGAAAATCTCTTCGGAACGCACAAGATTTCCGTCGAGGTCGGTCGCTTCAAAGGAAACGGCCGATCCGGCTGCGCCGCCGGAAGAAGCTTCCGGCTCAAAGAAGCGAAGCACGGAAGGATCTTCCTCTAAGATTTTGAGAAGCGCGTCGAATTCCTCGCGGTAGCCCTCATCAAACACAATTTCTTTTTCAAAATCGATCAGCTCGGGCAGGGGGTTGAGCGCGCCGTAGAAGGTATATTCTCCCACGGAGCCGAGCTTTTTGATCTGCTTCGCGGAAAGCGTCATCTGCTCGGCCGCGGCAATGACGTCACTTTCCGATTTCGTACCGTCGGCGGTAAAGAAGACCAGGAGATCGATGTTGCGCGCCATGAACCAGGCCACTTCTTCTTCGGTGATAGTGCCGCTGCGATCCTTCGAAATCAGCTCATCGTATTTTTCCTGCGGCATCGCATAGTATTTGAAATCCGAGAAGTTCAGGCCGGGGGCGATTTCCACCCCGCCGCTTAACTGCAACATGCCCTTGCTTCCGGCAAAGCGCGCGGGCAGTGTAATCCCAACGCCGGAAAGCTTCAGTTCGGAGGAAAAGCCGGGCTCCTCCGGTTCGGAAGAAGAAGGGTCGGCGGAAACGTCGGAAGACGCTGCCTGGGAGGAAGCGCTTTGCGCTTCGGAGTTTTCGGCGGAGCATGCCGGGAAAACTGCGAGCAGCGCAAGCGCGAGCAGAAGGCTAATCAGCTTTATTTTCATGTTTGACAGGTTCCTTTCTTTTCTTGGGGGAGAGCTCCCTGCCGGCGGCGGTAAAGGAAAGAGCGCCTTTCGGGCAGACTTTCGTGCACTCGCCGCACCGGATGCACTCGGTGCTGTTCGGCGTCTTATGGGGATCCACGTTCATCCCGCACGCCTTGCCGCAGGCGCCGCAGTTGACGCAGGCGGCGGCGTCCACCTTCAGTTTCACAACACTCACGCGCTGGAAGAGGGCGTAAAACGCGCCGAGCGGACAGAGATATTTGCAGAACGGCCGGTAAATAAAGACAGAAGAAAGTACGCAGAGAATCAGAATCAGGAATTTCCACCGGAAAAGCCAGCCGAGCGCGGGACGCAGGACGTCGTTCAGAAGGACCAACGGAACGCCTCCTTCGAGTGTGCCGACAGGGCAGAGGAACTCGCAGAAGAACGGGAGCCCCGAACCGTAGTCGTCGCGGTAGAAGAGCGGAAGGCCGATCACAAGCACGACGAGCACGAGATACTTGAGATACCTGAGCGGTCTGTCGATCTTTTCGGGAATATGAAGTTTCGGCGTCGGGATTTTGTAGAGCAGCTCCTCCAGAAGGCCGAAAACACAGAGCCATCCGCAGATGAAGCGTCCGACGAGCACACCGACGGTAATCATAAATCCGAGTACGTAGAAGGGAAATTTCCGGTTGCGCGCGGTCAGAGCGGAGGAGAGCGCGCCGATCGGACAGGCGCCGATCGCTCCCGGGCAGGAATAACAATTCATTCCCGGAACGCAGAAGCGTTTCAGTGGGCCGGTGTAGATCTTTCCCTGAAAGAATCCCTTGATGTGAATGTTTGTCAGAACGCCCCAGACGATTTGGATGATTTTACGCAGATGCTTAACCAAGGCCGATACACTCCATACATATTTTTACGGCTTTCGTGAAGACCGCCTCCGCCTGTCCGCTCACCGCTCCGTAGACGAGCATACAGACCGCGAGGAAGAGGAGAATCCAGGTAACCGCGCCTGGTCTGTTTTTCTGTTTCATATTTACGCCCTTTCATGCGCGGAAAGCCTGAGCAGGCTGTCCGCCGCGCTTTCTGCAGGATGAATTTCTTTTTTCTTATTATATCGCTTCGCGTCGCAGATTGCAATTGGAAGCAGGTTTTTTGAAGAAAGAAGGCGGACACCGGTTCTCCTTACTGCATTCCGGGTTTCCGCGTATTGACGGCGGGAGGCGGCAGGGAATATAATAAAGAAAAACAAGAAGCGGGAGAGAATATGACAGTTCCGGTAAAAAGCAGAATCATCTCGGTCGTTTTGAAGACCGCCGTATGCATCTCGGCGCTCATCGGCATAATTCTCAGCGCCCTTGCGGTGACGAAGACTTTCATGGGCGGAACCAGGATGTTCATGTACTTTACGATCCAGTCAAATATCGCGGTCGCGGTCATTTCCCTGATCGGGATCTTCCTTCTGCTGCGCAACCGTCCGATCGGAACGGCGTGGCAGGTCATCAAGTTTGTCGGGACAGTCTCCATTACGCTGACGGGTGCCGTGTTCACCTTTGTCCTGGCGCCGACGCTCGGAGCACACGCCTGGAACGCTCAGAACACCCTGACGCACGTGGTCGTTCCCGTTTTGTCGATCGCCGATTTCTTCATCACGGGCGTGTACGGCAGCATCCGGAAGAGAAATATCTTCTACGTGATCCTGCCGCCCCTCGCGTACGTGATCTACGCCGGGATCGCCTACAGTGCCGGATGGGAGTTCTATCCCGGAGTCAATTATCCCTACTTTTTCCTCAACTGGGGAAGCCCGGCGGGAGCGTTCGGCTTTACGAAAGGTCTTCCGTTTATGGGATGCGCCTGGTGGATCCTTGCGCTGCTTCTTCTGATTCTCGCCGTAGGGTGCGTCTATCTGCTGATCGTGAACGGCCTGAAAAAGAGAATGAACCGGAAAGGGAAGGCGTGAAGAAAACGCGGCAAAAAGCGAAATTCAGCAGATGCTGTGATCATATCCGAAAATACAGGGACAGGAGAAAAAACTCCTGCCCCTGTTCTTTATCGGAAGGGTTATGAGAAGAGTTCCGGCGAGAATAAACCGCGCCCTGAGGGCAGCTTCCTCTTTTTTCCGTCCATTCCGGGAAACAGAACGAAAATCCGCCGGTTCGCCGCATGGGCAGCTTTTTGTTTTCCGGCCGGTTCCGGCGTTTCGGTCCTCTTGACGGTAACTTGAAACCGATATATAATATTACTGTATAAGAAAAATATAAAGGAGGGATTGTATGAGATATATCTGCCAGATCTGCGGATATGTGTACGATGAGGCAAAGGAAAAAACGCCGTTTTCCGATCTGCCGGATCACTGGAAATGTCCTCTGTGCGGCGCGGCAAAATCGGATTTCAAGCCGGAAGCGGCCGCGCTTTCCACGGTAAAGGCGGCAGCGTCTCCGATTGAGGAGGAACTGCACGAACTGTCCGCCGGTCAGCTGTCGTCGCTCTGCTCGAACCTCGCGAGAGGCTGCGAGAAACAATATATGCCCGACGCGGCGGGGCTGTTCCGGGAGCTGTCGGCGTATTTCGCGGCAGTGACCCCCGAAAGCAGGGACGCATCGGTGGAAAAGCTTGCAGAGGACCTTCAAAAAGACATTGAAAACTATGCCTCCGTGCGCGCGGCAGCGGACGCAGCCTCCGACCGCGGCGCTGCGAGAGTGTGCGTCTGGGGTGAAAAGGTGACCAGAATGCTTTCTTCCCTCGTCAGCCGTTACCTGAAGGAAGGAGAAGCAATGCTTGAGAACACGGGCGTCTGGGTCTGCTCGGTCTGCGGTTTTGTGTATGTCGGAGACGAAGCGCCGGAACTTTGCCCGGTCTGCAAGGTCCCCGCGTGGAAGTT
>CACZON010000275.1 GCA_902782805.1 Oscillospiraceae bacterium | reverse complement strand
TTTCTACTACCACTTTTGCGTAAATGTGTGCTATAATAAAAATGTTGGGGCGCATCGCGCTCCAACGCTTTTTTATGCCCGGATCATACCGTTATCGCTCTTTTCAAGCCGAAAAGGGCGTTTTTTTATAGCGGAACTGCAGAAATCATATCACGCGGGCGCGAAAAAATCAAGAAATTTCTTTTTTTGGGAAAATAAAATTTTATTCCTGCGCCGTCAGGCGGCGGAGAAACTCCGCGGAGGAGATCCCGGCGGGGCGGTTGAAGCGCCGCAGGCCGAAGAGCTCCTGCGGGTTGCCGGTGAGATAATTGATCCCTTCCCGGCAGGAGAGCGAGGCGCGAAAGCCGAGCGCGCGGATCACCTCTCCGGAATCCTCCGAGACCGCGCCGAAGGGATAGGCGAAAAATTCCGGTGTCACGCCGCTTTTCTGCGCAAGCTCCCGCTGGAGGGCTTCGAGATCCCCGCGCAGGGCGGCGCGGTAGGCTTCGGCGCTTTCTCCCGGCTTTTTCATCGCGCCGAAGCGGCCGGAGGTCGCGTGCATCGCGTCGGTATGGTTGCCGATCTCGAAAACGCCGCTTTCCGAGAGTTCGCGAACATCGGAAAAGGTGAGGTAGGCGTAGGCGGGGTTCGGATCGGGGTTTTCCGAAAACTGCCGCGTAAATTCGCCGACGACGCTGACAGCTCCCTTCATCCCGTATTTTGTAAGCAGCGGCAGGACGTCGGTTTTCGCGTTGAGGAAGCCGTCGTCGAAGGTAAGGACGACCGGCTTTCGGGGCAGGGAGGCGTGATTGCAGGAAAATTCGATCAGATCGGCGATGAAGACGCTCTCGAACCCGGCCTCTTTGAGGGCGATCAGGTCCGATTCGAGCGTTTCCGGCGCGATCAGGTAGTCGCCGGGCGGGAGATAGGGGCTGTGGCAGACGCTGTGATACATCACGATCGGCACGGGGACCGCCGCTTCACCCGCGGCGGGGAGCGCCGCGCGGGGTTTGGAGATCAGCGCGCAGATCGCCGCGCAGAGCAGAATAAGCGCCGCCGGAAGATAACGCCGGGCGCGCCGCAGAGAGAGGATCATCGGAAAAACCGCCTTCGTTTTCGATTTCGGACGGTTCATTTTATGCGGCCGCGGCCCGCTTTATGTGAAGCGGGATTTTTCTTTCATAAACCGCTTTCGCGGGATTGAAGGGAGGCCGAAACTGTGGTAAAATCAAGGTATCGGACAAAGCGCGAAAGGGGGCGGGCAGATGGCAAACGAGGCCGGCGAATGGATCATCCGCGGAATTGCGAAGAGCGATCCGCGCTGCATCCGCTCGGCGCAGGCGCTGATCGAATACGTCGACGAGGTGGGATTTCTCCCGCTGTTCAAAAACGCGCTGCCGGATTTTTCCGTGGAGGAACGCACCGCGGCGGAGGATTGGTGGACGGGTTCCCGGCACGATCCCTGGGCCTGGCGCGAAGAGATCGCGCGCAGCGGAAAGCTCGCCTACGGCAAGCTGTTCGAGCGCAAGGCCGGGTTTATCTCGCTGCGGTGGTTACCGACTTTTTTGAATTACCGCCGCAACGGTTACGATTTCGACGCCCGCTGGGAAGACGGGCTCGCGACGTACCGCGAAAAGAAGATCATGGATCTTTTCGAAACGCGCGATTCGCTGCTTTCGAATGAGATTAAGGCGCTCGCGGGCTTTCAGAAGGGCGGCGAGAAGAATTTCGAGGGCACGCTGACGGCGCTCGGGATGAAGACGTACCTGACGGTATGCGATTTCCGCCGGCGCCTGAACGCGCGCGGCGAGCCTTACGGCTGGTCGATCGCCGTTTACGCGAAACCGGAGACGGTCTGGGGCGAAGCGTTCACCGCGAAGGGTTACGAGGAGGAGCCGGAGATTTCCCGCGCGCGCATCCTCGAAGCGCTCTCGCGCCGGTGCCCCGGTGCTGCGGAAAAACAGATGCTCAGGATGATCGGAGCGTAACGCGCCGCGGGCGCCAGCTTACGGATCCGATTTTTTCCATCCAATTTTGAAAGAGAGGGATTTTGTTTTGAAATTTTCTCAGATGCCGTACGAACGGCCGGATCTTGACGCTCTCAAGGAGCAGCTCTCGCAGCTGACCGCGCAGCTCAAAGCGGCCGAAAGCTACGATGCGGCGAAGGAGGTTTTTCTGCGCCAGCAGGAGACGCAGAAGCATATCGATACGCTCTCGACGCTCGTGAGCATCCGACACTCGATCGATACGCGCGACAAATTCTACGATGAAGAGATGCAGTTCTGGCTCGCGGCGGCGCCGCAGCTTGAGGAATATTCGCAGGCGTGGATCGCGGCGATGCTCGGGAGCCCCTGGCGCGCGGATTTTACGCGCGAATACGGCGGCCTGATGTTCCAGAACGCCGAAATCGAGGCGCGCACCTTTACCCCCGCGCTGATCCCCGACCTTCAGAAGGAGAATTCGCTCGTTCAGGAATACGAAAAGCTGCTCGCCTCGGCGCAGATCCCCTTTGAGGGAAAGGTCTATACGCTCTCGCAGCTCACACCGTTCAAGACCGACGCCGACGACGCCCGCCGGCTCGCCGCCTGGAAAGCGGAGGGGGCCTGGTACAAGGAGCATCAGGAGGATCTCGACCGGCTCTACGACGAGCTCGTCAAACTGCGCGATCGGATGGGACGCACGCTCGGCTACGAAAACTACCTTCCGCTCGGCTACGACCGCATGGGCCGCAACTGCTACGGGAAAGAGGACGTGGAGGCCTTCCGCGCGGCCGTTCAAAAATACCTCGTCCCGGTCGCGGAGCTGATCTACCGCCG
>CACZON010000274.1 GCA_902782805.1 Oscillospiraceae bacterium | reverse complement strand
CGCTACCATTCGGCCCGGTCGTCAAGCGGTTAAGACACCGCCCTTTCACGGCGGGTTCACGAGTTCGAATCTCGTCCGGGTCACCAATCGCCCGCACACGCAGCAGCGTGTGCGGGTCCCTATGCGGATGCGCCGGTAACGTAAGGTTGCCCGCAATCCGCTTTTTCTTTTATCCGGCCGTTTCAAAGGGTATCAAAAAATCAAAGGAGGATCTTATCATGGCAGAATTAAAAGGCGCTTGCATTATCGGACAGTCCGGCGGACCGACCTCCGTTATCAACGCGAGTGCGTACGGCGTCATTAAAACGGCGCTCGAAAACCCCGCGATCACGAAAGTTTACGGTGCGGCGCACGGAATCAAAGGCGTGCTCGACGACGTCCTCTACGTGATGGACGAAGAAGACCCCAAGGAGCTCGAGCTTCTGCTCCATACGCCGTCTTCCGCGCTCGGTTCCTGCCGCTACAAGCTCAAGGACAGCGACGTTGACGATACCGATTACAAGCGGATCCTCGAGATCTTCAAAAAATACAACGTCCGTTATTTCTTCTACAACGGCGGCAACGACTCGATGGATACCTGCAACAAGGTTTCGAAGTATATGCAGAAGGTCGGCTACGAATGCCGCATCATGGGCGTCCCGAAGACGATCGACAACGACCTGTTCGGAACGGATCACTGCCCCGGCTACGCTTCCGCTGCGAAGTATATCGCAACGACCTGCATGGAGATCTATCTCGACGCGCGCGTTTACGATACCGGCATGATCTGCATCCTCGAATGCATGGGCCGCGACGCCGGCTGGATCACGGCGGCTTCCGCGATCGCCACGCATTTCGGCAAAGGCCCGGATCTGATCTATCTGCCTGAAAAAGATTTCGATATGGATTCGTTCCTCGCCGACGTCAAGCGCGTTTACGACAAAGAAGGCAAATGCCTCGTTGCCGTATCCGAAGGCATCCACGACAAAGACGGCAAGCTGATCGTGGAATACGGCGCGGCGGACGGCTCGGTCGACTCCTTCGGCCACAAGCAGCTCGGCGGTCTCGCGGCAACGCTCGCGGATATCGTTAAGGAGAAATTCAACGTCAAGGTTCGCGGCATCGAATTCTCGCTGATGCAGCGCTGCGCGGCGCACATCGCTTCGGAAACGGACGTTCAGGAATCCTTCTCCGCCGGCAAGGCCGCGGTTGAAAACGCGGTTGCGGGCGTTACGGACAAGATGGTCGGCTTTGAAAGAGCGACCGACGAGAACGGAAACTACGTCTGCAAGATCAAGCTGATGGATCTTGCCGACGTTGCCAACGCGGTTAAGAACGTTCCGGATTCGATGATCAACGAAGCGGCCAACGGCCTGACCGACGAATTCATCGACTACGTTCTTCCGTTGATCCAGGGAGAGCCGAAACGCGTTACCGAAAACGGTGTTCCGCGCTTTGCAGAGCTTCGGAAAGTCGTTGCGAAATAACGACTCAGACAAGAAAAAACCCCCGGAATTCCGGGGGTTTTTGTTATGTTTGGGAAGTTTGAATTCAAAAAGACAGACCGGACGATTCCTCCGGGAATCGAACGTCCATCCGGTTCATCACCAGGCCGGTGATCAGCTTCGGATAGAAATAGGTCGATTTCTGCGGCATTTTTTCGCCTGCGGCGGCAACGTCCCGGATTTCGCGGATCTTGGTCGGGTTGAGCAGGAACGCAGCCTGGCACGCGCCGGAGCGCACCGAGGCGATCGCCTCATCCTTCGATCGCGTATAGGAAAGGTTGATCCCGTTCGCCATGTTTTCGCGGTCGATGCCGAGCAGACGCTCGAGGATCAGCCGGTGAAGCACCGAGACGTCCAGCGCGCGGATGCAGGGCGCGTCCTCGGGGAAAAGCGCATCCATCGCCGCGCGGCTGCGCAGAGAGAGCAGCGAGCAGGTCTCGCCGCCGCCGTAAAACGCGAAGGCGGGAATTTCGCGCCGGTAATACGCCGCGAGCGATTCTTCGGCCGCGTCGAGCGGGAGATCGGGTTCAATATCGAAATACTCGGAACATTTCGAAAGGAGGGCCTGCGCGTTGAAATCCGGCAGGTCGTGAAGCAGGCGGTGCGTCGGGAAAACCACAAGGCCGTCGCTTTGCATATCGACGAGCATCATCATGACCCAGTCGCAGTCGTCGCTCGCCGCAAGGCCGTTTTCGCGGCAGAAATCGCGGTAGCGCAGGGCGGTTTCGTAGCGGTGGTGCCCGTCGGCAATGAAGAGCTGGCGGGAGGCAAAATCGGCGCAGATCGATTCGATCGCGACCGGATCGCTGACCACCCAGAGCCGGTGGGTCACTTCTCCGTCGTTCGTTTCGACGTTCGGCGAGCCGGCGCACAGGCGGGAAAGCTTCTCTTCCGTGGCGCGCTGTTCGTCGAGATAGAGCGAATAGACGCAGCTGAAGTTGCAGCCGGTCGCCTTCATCAGCGCAAAGCGGTCTTCCTTTGCCTTTGAGAGCGTGTTTTCATGGGGCAGGACGATCCCCTCGGAAAACGGCGTCAGCTTTACCCGGCAGATCACGCCGCGGAAGCTCTTTTTCGTTCCGTTTAACTCGAATTCCTCTTCGTAGAGATAAAGCCCGGGGAGATGATCCTCGCGCAGGATTCCCTTTTCAAGCCATTCTTTGAGCGTGTTTCCCGCGGTTCGGTAGGGATCTTCGCCCTTGGGCAGCTCCAGCCGGATAATGTTGTAAGGATTCGTTTTGAGGTACTCTTCCCGCTGGGAATCGGAGATAATATCGTAAGGCGGGCAGGTCAGCGAATCGATCCCGCCGGCATTTTTGGTTGAAAAGCGCATCGCGCGAAACGGTTTGATTTCGGCCAAGGAAATTCCTCCAGTTCGGTTTGTTCGCTCTCTATTCTAACCGCTGTTTTTTGAGAAGTCAAGATTTCGCAAAAGCGTAAATTACAAAGATTTTTCACACAGAATTCACAAAGCCTATATAAAATGGATACGAATTCCCGAAACGGGGACGGTTCTGCGCGCTTTTCGCAGACAGTGAAGAAAAAACAGGAGGGATCGAGATGATCGAGGTTAGCCACCTCACGAAACGTTACGGCGTAAACATCGCGCTCGACGACGTTAGTTTCTCGGTAGAAGAAGGCAGCGTAGTCGGTTTCCTCGGACCGAACGGCGCCGGTAAATCTACGACGATGAATATCATCACAGGGTATCTGTCCGCCAGCGAGGGCGAAGTTACGATCGGCGGATACAACACCATCGAAAATCCGAACGAAGCGAAAAAGCTGATCGGCTATCTGCCGGAGCAGCCGCCGCTTTACGTGGATATGACGGTCAAGGAGTACCTGAACTTCATGTATGATCTCAAAAAGGCAACGCTTCCGCGTGAAAAGCACCTCGAGGAGATCTGCAAGCTCGCCAAAATCGACAACGTCTATACGCGTCTGGTCGGGAACCTCTCGAAAGGATACCGCCAGAGAGTCGGCATCGCGCAGGCGCTGATCGGCAATCCGCCGGTCCTGATCCTCGACGAACCGACCGTCGGCCTTGACCCGAAGCAGATCATCGAGATCCGCAACCTCATCAAGAGCCTCGGCCGCAATCATACCGTTATTTTAAGCTCCCATATCCTTTCGGAGGTTCAGGCGGTCTGCAAGCGCGTGCTCGTAATCAACAAGGGCAGACTCGTTGCCGACGGTACGGCGGATCAGCTCGCCCACAATCTTTCGACGGACCACCGCCTGATCGCGCGGATCGACGGCCCCGAAAACGAGCTCGTTCACGCGATCCGGACCCTCGATCACGTTGTCGACGCGGTCAGCTACGGCGAAAAAGAGCCGAACGTCTACGAGATCGCCATCGAAGCCGACGAAAACTACGATATCCGCCGCAATCTGTTCGCGCTGCTCGCGAGAAAAGGCTGGCCGATGCTCAGCCTGCGCAATACGGAGCTGACGCTCGAAGAAGTCTTCCTGCGCCTGACCAGCGGCGAAGATCCGAATTATTTCAACAAGAGCAAAAAGGGAGGTCAGAAATCATGATTGCGATCGCCAAGCGGGATTTTAAATCCTATTTCTCCTCTCCGATCGGCTACGTCTGCGTTGCGGTCGTTCTGGCATTTTTCGGCTATTTCTATTATCAGGTTCTGGTCGCCGGAATGTCCTCGCTGATCGGCAGAGTCTACAGCATCATGTTTACCTGGTGTATGATGGTTATCCCGATCATTACGATGCGTTCCTTCAGTGAAGACCGGAAGAACAAGACCGACCAGGCGCTCATCACCGCGCCGGTCAGCGTTACCGGGATTGTTGTCGGCAAGTTCCTCGCCGCGTTCGGCGTGTTCGCGCTGATTATCCTCGGCAGCGTCATTCCCTGCGTGTTCATTTCGTTCTTCGGCTCGCCCAACTGGAGCATCATCCTCGGCAACGCGGTCGCCTCGCTGCTCTACGGCGCCGCGATGGTCTCGATCGGTCTGTTCATCTCCAGCCTGACGACGAGCCAGGTGATCGCGGCGATCGGCTCCTTTGCCATCGCGATTTTCCTGATGATCATCGATACGCTTTCTTCCACGATCGACAATGCGTTCGTTACGAAGCTGGTCAACTGGATCTCCTTCAACAAAAGATATTCTTCCTTTACCCAGGGCCTGTTCAGCATTTCAAATATCGTCTTCTTCCTGAGCGTTGCAGCCGTTTTCATTTTCCTGACGGCGCGCAAGCTCGAAAGCAGAAGATGGAGCTAAGGAGGGCGGAAACATGGACGATCCTAAAAAATTGATTCCCGAAGCACAGGACGCTCTCGAAAACGGAGCGGAAACGCTCGAAAAGTCGGCGAAAGAGACGGTTGACGAAGCGGCCGAGGCGGCAAAAACCGCCGAAAACGAGCTCGAAGAAATTGCCGAAGAGGCGGAAGAAGAAGTAAAGAGCTTTGACGAATCGCTCGAAAAAGCGGAAGATGCGGCCGACGAAGCCGTGATCTACGACGTTGAGGAGCGCAAAAACAACAAGAAGAAAGAGAAAAAAGCGCTCGCTTCCTATTTTAAAAGCACGCGCTTCAAAAAAGGCGGATTCGCAACGATTTTGACGATCGGCTTTATCGTGATCGTCATTCTGTTCAACGTGTTCTTCTCCATTCTGGAGGACCGCTTCCCCTCGCTGAAGCTCGATATGACGGAAAACAAGATCTATTCGCTTTCCGATGACGCGCTCGACGCGGCCAAAAAGATCGATATCGATACGACGGTCTATATCCTTGCCAGCGAAGACAAGGCGAAGGACGACTCGCTGCTTGCGTCTTACGGCCTGCAGTACAGCCAGATCCCGATCCTCTGCGAAAAATGCGCGGAAGCGAACCCGAAGATCCACGTTGAATATGTCGATCTGGACCTGAATCCGCAGTTCGCCTCGCAGACGAAGTACCAGGGATACAAGCTCCAGAGCGGCACCGTGATTCTTGAAAACGCGCGCCGGATCCGCGTGCTCGGGATCGGCGACTTCTTTACGACGGAGTACGATTCCAACTACACGCCCACTTACTATATGCAGACCGGCGGCGCGCTGACGACGGGACTGATGCAGGTTCAGGCGGCGGAGATCCCGAAGATCGCGATTGCGACCGGCGGACATTCCGAGGCGCTTACGAGCTCGCTCAAACCGCAGAACGGCACGTACAGGACCGTTTCGTTCCAGGAACTGATGGAATCGAACAATTTCGAATACGAGGAATTCGATATCCTCACCGAAGAGATCCCCGAAGACGCTTCGATCCTCCTGCTGCCGACGCCGATGACCGACTACACGCAGACGGAGCTCGAAAAGATGGACGCGTTCCTCGCGGAGTCCGTTTCGAAGAACCGTGCGATCTGGGTCACCTGCGATCCTTCTCAGCCGGAGCTTCCGAATTTCTCCACGTTCCTTGCGGAATGGGGCATCGAGCTGCCGAACAACACGATGATTTACGAAACCGACAGTTCTCACACGACGACCAACTTTGAGTACTATTTCATTTCCGACCTGACCGGCGACGTCGACATCGGCGGAGTCAAGGGAACGAATGAATACGGCTACTTCTATACCCCAGTCTGCCGCCCGGTCACCCTCCTTTACAACTACAACTCGAACAACACGACCTATTCTCTTGCGAAGACGACGGAATTCGCGTACACCAAAGCGTTGGCTGAGGAAGGCGAAGAGAACGGACAGGGTGAGGAAGGCGAGGAAAGCGGCCAGAGCCAGCCGGAAGAACCGATCGAATACGGCGTATATACAACGCTTGCTCTTTCCCAGAAGGTCAACAAGATCAACGAAGTAAACTACAATAAAAACGTCGTCGTCTTCGGCAGCTCCGGTATGTTTGTCAGCAGCTACCTCACCGGTTCCACCTTCGGCAACGCGGAATATCTCGTGGACCTCGCCCGCTATTCGGCCGGCGTTCAGGATTCCGAGATCGGCGTTTACAAGGACAAGACCGCGGTCAACACCTACGATATCTCGATTACGTCCGGAGCGCGCAACTTCTTCGGCGTCGGCGTATTTACGATCCTGATCCCGCTGGCGCTGATCGTTGCCGGCTTTTGCGTATACCTGAGGAGGAGGCATCTGTAAGGCATGAAGAAATCGAAGAAGTATCTTCTCATCGTCCTTGCGTTCCTTCTGGTGCTCGGCGGAGGAATCGCGGTGCTTCAGCTTACGAAAGCCCCCGAGCCGGAAGACTCGGAATCCTCCGGCATGCAGGGCAGCATCGTGCTCTTTGAACGGACGATCTACGATCTCAAAACGGTTACGTTTGAGAAAAAAGGAGAGAGCGAGCCGATCACCGTAGAGGTATCGACCGACGAAGAGAACAACCTCTCCTATAAACTCCAGGGAAAATCGGAAAAAATTCCGCTCAAGGCGACGATCCTCCAGAGCCTCGGCGTTTACGGCTATCAGCTCAAGGCGACGAAAGATCTCGGCGTCCAGGAGGATCTCACGCAGTTCGGTCTGAAGGATCCGGCGCTCTGCATCACCTGTGTATTCAACGACGGCGACATGAAGAAATACTACGTCGGCGCCGCGAACCCGGCCGGCGGATATTACATTCGACTCGACGGCGACGAAAAGCTCTATACGGCGCTGATTTCCGATACGGTGTTCTCCGAAAGGAAAGACCTGATCGACACCTCGCTGATTCCTGTCAATACCACGTCGCAGAGCGGCGGTCAGGTGACGGTGAACTGCGTAACGCTCCGCCTCGGCGGCGAGAACCACGATCCGAACATCGTCATCGAGAAATGCGATCCGCAGATTCATTCCAATTATCTGCTCAAGCAGCCGGCGCAGGGCCAGGGCTACTACTGCAACGACGAAGCCGTCAACGACAAGATCAAGGCGTCGATCAACATTTCGGCCAAAGAGGTCATGTGCATTGAGCCGACCGCGGAGCAGCTTGCGGCGTACGGACTGGATCAACCGAAAGCGATTTTCGATTTTACGATGGAAATCGTCGACGGAGCCACCGGCGAAGCGAAGCAGGAAACCCATAAAATCCAGGTGTCCACCCGCTACAGCGACGGAACGTATCCGGCGCTGATCGACGATATCCCCGTCGTTTACGCAATCCCCTCGTCTGCGGTGGAGAGCTGGTACCAGGCAGAGCCGTTTTCATTCCGGTCGCCGTTTGTCATCCTTCCGATGCTCAACTCGCTCTCCGAGATCGATGTGGAAACGCCCGAAGGGAAGCACCGCTTTACCCAGACCCGCAAAGCGCAGGAAGGCGACGCGGCGAGCTACGATTATACGATCTATAATACCGAAAAGCAGGAACTGACCTACACGGTCTTCCAGAAGTATTACAAAACGCTGCTGGGCCTGACGCTGATGGGTGAAGCTCAGGAACAGGTTTCCGGAGAACCGCTGCTGCGCGTGACGTACCATTATTACGATGGCGGAAAGGACGAGCTCGCGTATTACACGAGCGCGGAAAATCCCCGCCAGTGCGTTGTGGCTTTAAACGGCGCGGTCTACGGGATCGTACGCAAATCCAACGTGGACGAAAGCTTCCAGCACGCGGTGAACATGGAAAACGATATCTGCGAAATGTCCTGACGAAACCTGCAAAAAAACCAGAGAAGACCGGCGCAAAACGCCGGTCTTTTTTCGGTGTTTTGAAAAACGCGTTTTTCGCAATCTTTTGGAGGGAAAACGCGGAAGACACTTTCTTTTTGAATCAGGTTGTGGTACAATATTTCTGAAAAAAGCAAAAGGAGCAAACGAGACAGAATGCTGGAGCTGAAAAACGTATCCTATTCCGCCAGTGAAGACGGAAAAGAAAAAGAGATCCTGAAAAACGTATCGCTCAAGATCGACGAGCGGTTCGTCGCGGTGACCGGTCCGAACGGCGGCGGAAAATCGACGCTCGCCAAGGTGATCGCCGGCATCTATACGCCCCAAAGCGGCGAAATCTGGTTCAACGGCGAAAACATCACCGGTCTTTCGATTACCGAGCGCGCGCAGCGCGGCATCAGCTTTGCGTTTCAGCAGCCGGTCCGCTTCAAGG
>CACZON010000273.1 GCA_902782805.1 Oscillospiraceae bacterium | reverse complement strand
ATCATGGGCGAAGTCAGCAAGCGCCGCGGCAGAGTTCTCGGCATGAATCCCGCCGAGAACGGCTATCAGGTCATCGAAGCCGAAGCGCCGTTCGCCGAGATGTACGACTTCTCGACCTTCGTACGCCAGGCGACCCAGGGCCGCGGATCCTATACCTTCGAGTTCGTCCGCTACGAGGAAGCCCCCGCCAACGTCACTCAGAAAGTCATCGAGGAATACAAATCCGAAGACGAATAATCCCCCTGCCGTACAAAACGCCGGCTCCGAAATCGGAGCCGGCGTTTTTTTGATGATTCATTCTCTTTTCCGACAAACGCGATCCTTTTCCTCCTGCTTATTCGCTCCTTTTTTCCCTCCCGCGCCGCAGCAGCAGAACGCCGCAGATCAGGATCACGGGGAAAACGCACGCGCCGAGGACGCCGGCGCGCAGGTCGTCGCCGAACGCGCTCGAAAAGAATCCGAGAAACGTAGGCCCGCTCGTACAGCCGATATCGCCCCCGAGCGCCAAAAGCGCGAACATCGCCGTTCCGCCGCCGCGGATGCGCGCGGAGGCGAGGGAATACGTACCCGGCCAGAGGATCGCAACGGAAAGCCCGCAGAGCCCGAAGCCGAAGAGCGCGGCGATCTTCCAGGGCGACAGCGCGATCAGCAGATACGAGGCGAGGCAGAGGCAGCCGGAAAGGAAAATCAGCTTTCTCAAATTCAGCGCGCGCTTCGTTTTGCCGAAGAACAGCCGCCCGCAGCCCATCACGAACGCAAAGAACATCGGCCCCATCAGGTCGCCGAGCGATTTCGGGATCGCGAGCATCTTCTCCGCGAAGGACGAAGCCCACTGCGTGATCGCCAGCTCGCAGGAGCCGGCGGCGAACATCAGCACGAAGAGGAGATGGAAATCGGAGCGGTGCAGCAGCTCCCGCTTCGAAATCTGCCGTTCGTTTTTCCCGATCAGCGGCGCGATCGGCGCCTGCGCAAAGGCGATCCCGTTGAAAATCGGAAGCAGCGCCCAGAAAAACGCGAGATACGGCCATCGGCCGACGCCGGCCAGAACGAAAAACGCCGTTGAAACCGCGATCACGGCGACGCTGCCCCAGCAGTAGAACGAATGGAGCAGGCTCATCGCCTTTTCCTTGTTGTCCGTCGGGCAGGCTTCCATGATCGGGCTGATGATCACCTCTAGCAGTCCGCCGCCGATCCCGTAAAGGGCCGTGGAGCAGAGCAGCCCGACGAAGGGATCGGGCAGAATCTGCGGCAGAACGCCGAGCGAAACAAGCCCCAGCGCACAGAAGCAATGCGCCAGGATCGCGGCGGCGCGGCTGCCGATTTTATCCAGGAAAAACGCCGAGAGCAGGTCGACCGTCAGCTGCAGCAGAAAATTGAACGTCACGAGCAGGGTGATCTTCCCGAGCGGGAGCGCAAACGCCGCCGAAAAGGTCACGAAGAGCAGCGGCGCGAAATTGTTGACGATCGCCTGGATCACGAAGCCCGTAAAGCAGGCGCGGATCGTTGCGCGGTAGGTTTTCATCCGTCGGTTCCTCCGGTTTTCTTTTTCTGTTTATGATTCTATCGAAAAAAGCCGCAAAATGCAATCTCCCCGGGATTTTTTATCTCCTTTCGGGATTCCATGATGATTTTTCATAACGCAAGGCAGTCCGTTTCTTCTTTTTTTGTTGATTTTAGTATTTTCCCTATAGATTTTTATATTTTGCTGTGCTATGATATAAGTAATCACTGGCTACTGTAAGAAAGGAGCGAACACAAATGTTTCTGAAAAAGATTTACAACGATCTGGATACGCTGGTCGATGAATCCATCGCAGGCGGACGTCTTCTGTCTCTGCCTGACTCGGATAAATATTCCATGCTTCTTCCGAATTCGCGTATCACGGTCCGCAGAGAAAAGTACCGCAAGCCCAAGGGACTTGTTAAGCTCACGGGCGGCGGCGGCGCCGGCCACGAGGGCCCTCCCGGCGGATCCTTCTGCCGTCCCGGCGGAATGGACGCTGCGACGACCGGCGATATCTTCGCGGCTCCCTCCGCGCGCCAGATGCTCCGCGCGATCGAAGCGATTGACGACGGCTCCCCGATCCTGATGGGCGTTGCCAACCATGCGGGCGATATCCTCAACGCGAAACTCTGCGCCCAGATGGCGCTTGCAAAAGGAATCGACGTTCACCTCAATATCGGCTACGGCAACGACGTCGGCTCCGCTCCGAAGGGCCACGAAGACGAACGCCGCGGCGGCGGCGGTCTCTTCAACGTCACCGGCATCATGGCTGAGAACGGCTGCTCCGTTGACGAAATCATCAAGATGTCCCGCCATTGCTCCGAGCGCTGCAGATCGTTCGGCGTCGGCATCCGTCCCGCGATCCATCCGATCACCGGCCTGCCGATCATGGGCGGCATGGGTGAAGACGAGATCGAGCTCGGCATCGGCGTCCACGGCGAATCCTCCGGAAGACGCATGAAGCTCCCCAGAAGCCGCGAGCTTGCCCGCTTCGTCTGCGATACGCTGCTCGAAGATATGCCCATCCCGCGCGGCGAAGACATCGCCGTTTCTCTCGGCGGCCTCGGCGGAATGACCTGGACCGAGCTCAATATCCTCTATAAGGATATCTACGAATACCTCACCTACGATCTCGGCTACCATATCTATCGCCACAGCGCCCGCAACTCCGGCACCCAGGAGCTCGGCGGATTTATCTTCGCCATCGGCGTTCCGGACGACGAGATCCGCAAATGGATGGCCACTCCGATCCCGGATATCTATCCGAAGGACTGATCTTCCGGATCAAGGAGACGCCCGATGAATCAGAAATATCAGTTTAAAGACGTTCTTCTCGACGCCTACAAAAACCACTACGCGATCCCGGCCTTCGATTACACCGGAATGTTCGACGCGAAAGCCATGATCGACACGGCGTGTGAATACAAGACCCCGATCATCATGATGAGCATCGCGTTCAACTATTTCCGCCCGAAGCATTTTGCCGCCTTCATCGAATCCTACGCAGAGGATAAAGGCGTCCCCGTCTTTACCCACGTGGACCACGCGCGCGACGTCGCGCTCTGCAAGGAAGCGATCGACGCCGGCTTCGATTCCGTGATGATCGACGCTTCGGCCGATCCGCTCGAGGAAAATATCCGCAAAACGCTCGAGGTCGTTGAGTATGCCCACGCCCGCGGCGTCGCCGTTGAGGCGGAAATGGGCCATATCAAAAACGGCCAGGTGACCGCCAAGGGCGGCTACGCCTCCCGCGAGGATTTCCTCGTCCAGGTTCCGGACGCCGTTGAGCTCGTCCGGCGGACAAACGTCGACCTGCTCGCGGTCGGCATCGGCAATCAGCACGGCTTCTACGTAGAGGAACCCCATATCCATTTCGACCGTCTCGAAGAAGTCAACAACGCGCTTTCGCTCCCGCTCGTCATGCACGGCGGCAGCGGACTCCCGCAGGAGATGGTTCAGCAGTCGATCCGCGGCGGCATCACGAAGGTCAACGTCGCAACCGATTTCGGAACCCATTTCGGCGACGCGCTGAGAGACGATCTCAACAAAACCGAAGGACACGCCTTCCTGATGCGCTCGCTCGGCCCCGCCATCGAGGCCGGAAAAGAAGTCGTCCGCAGATGGATCGAAACCTGCATGTCCGCCGGAAAAGCATAAGGAAACGAGGTATTTACAATGAAATTTGAAGATGTAAAAAGAGCCATTCTCGCAGCCTGCGACGATCTGATCGCCCGTGAGATCGAGCTTTCCGAGCTCGACGCGCTCGTCGGCGACGGCGACCACGGCGTTACGATCCGCAAAGGTTACCGCACCGTGAAAAACGCGATCGAAACGGAAGATCCGAAAACGATCTCCGAAATCTTCCAGAGCGCGGGCTATGCCCTCGCCGATACCGCCGGCGGCGCGATCGGACCGATCCTTGCCTCCATGTTTATCGGCTTCTCGACCGCAACGGCGGGCAAAGAGGAACTCGGCGTTGCCGATCTCGCCCAGATGTTCGCGGGCGGCCTCGCGGGCGTTCAGGAACTCGGCGGCGCAAAGCCCGGCGACTGCACGATGGTCGACTCGCTCTATCCGTTCGTGGAATCCCTGAAGAACGCCGGGACCGATAACGTCAAGGAAGCGCTCGAAGCCGCCTCCCAGAAGGCGCTCGAGGGCTCCGACGCCACGAAGAACATGCAGGCCAGACTCGGCCGCGCCAGAAACCTGCGCGAAAGATCGATCGGCTTTATCGACGCCGGTTCCCGTTCGATGTACTATTTCCTGAAAGCGTTCTCCGACAACGCGTGATTTTCATAGGAGTTTTTTATGAAGTTTAATTTCCACGTTCCCGTTGCCGTCCGCTTCGGCAAAGGCGTCGCCAATGAGATCGGCTCCGTCGTAAAGCCCTACGGCTCGAAGGCGCTGATCGTCTACGGCGGCAGCAGCATCAAGCGCAACGGCGTCTACGATACCGTAACCGCGTCCCTGCGCGAAGCCGGGGTCGAATGGCTCGAGCTGCCCGGCGTTGAACCCAACCCGAAGGTCACCTCGGTCGACAAGGGCGCCGCGATCTGCAAGGAAAACGGCGTCGAGCTCGTCATCGCGGCCGGCGGCGGAAGCTGCGTCGACTGCGCAAAGGCGATCTGCGCCGCCGCCTTCTACGACGGCCCCGCCTGGGACCTCGTTGAGAACCGCAGCCTCGTGAAAAAAGCCCTGCCGCTCTTCGTCGTTCTGACGCTCGCGGCGACCGGCTCCGAGATGGATTCCGGCGGCATCATCACGAATCCCGAAACGAAGGTCAAATCCGGCGTCGGCTCTCCGCTTCTGATGCCGAAGGTCTCCTTCCTCGATCCCACCTACACCTTCACCGTTCCCGCGCGCCAGACCGCTGCCGGTACGGCCGATATCTTCGCCCATACGATCGAAAACTATTTCGATTCCGCTACGGATACCTATTTCGTCGACGGCGTCGCCGAAAGCATCCTGCGCACCTGCGTCAAGTACGGCCCGATCGCGATCCGCGAACCCGAAAACGAGGAAGCGCGCGCCAACCTGATGTGGGCCTCCCCCTGGGCGATCAACGGCCTGATTTCCTGCGGCAGAAACGAAGGCTGGACCCTCCACGGCCTCCAGCATCCGATCGGCGGCTGGTACGACATCACCCACGGCGAGGGTCTCGCGATCCTTACGCCCCACTGGTTCCGCAAGATCCTGAGCGAAAAGACGGTCGGCAAGTTCGTTTCCTACGGCGTCAACGTCTTCGGAATCGACCCGTCGCTCGATCCGTTTGAGATCGCGAACAAGGCGATCGAAGCAACGGAGGATTTCTTCTTCAATCAGATGAAGATCCCGAGAACGCTCTCCGAGATCGGCGTCGACGACAAACACTTCGAGGAGATGGCACAGGCCGCCGCGCCCGGAATGGCACGCGCCTACGTTCCGCTTTCGAAGGAAGAGATCATCGAGCTCTATCGGGCGGCGCTCTGATCCGCTCAAAACCAAAACCGGACTGCGCATTTCGAAAGAGATGCGCAGTCTTTTACAAAACGGAGGTTTTTCCTATGAAAATCCGTAAGCCCTGCAATCTCGAAAAGCTCTACGGCCATACCCACCCGATCCGCGAGGATTCCCCGGAGCTTCTCTTCATGAAGGCCGTCTGCGCTGGAGAGGTCGAAAAAGCTCTTTCGTTCTTCTTTGATCAAAAACTCTTCGACGGCGTCCCGAGCGCGATCGACGCGCCCTACGGCCGCTTCGAGGGCCTCAAAGGCGTCCGTGCCTTTGCCGAGGGATTCCTCCCCCGCTTCAACGCCCGAAAAGCCGAACTCGTCCCCGTGATCCAGACCGTCGCGAACGGCCGCGTCTGCCTCGAAGCCCAGATCAATTTCGAGGTCGAGGGCGAAATCGAGCAGGTCCCGATGTTCATCGTCGCCGATTTCCGCACCCCGAAAACGCTCGATGAAATTCGCCTCTACTGCCATTTCTCCTTCGTCCCGGATCTGCAGGCCTACCGCAAACCGATGTTCCGGTCCGCCTATCTCGAGGTCGGCGATCCCGGCCTGCTGACCGGCGCCGTTCGCGTCTATTACGAGGCGCTCCACCACGCCCCGGCCGTCGACGTGGACCGGATCCTCGATTCGATGGGCGAAGGCTGCGTCTTCGGCGGCTACGAGCCCTGGGGCAGCGCCGCCTCGCCCGAGGCCACCCGCGAGGGCCTGCGCCGCACCTACGAGGGGATGGCGTCCTATATTCCGCGCTGCGTCGGCATGCGCTTTGAAACGATCATCGACGACGGCCGCACCTGCGTGATCGAATGGCAGCATATCGTCTCGCGCGCCGGTCAGGAAGAGCGCAGCCGCGTTGCGATGGCCGGCATCGCCGCCTACGAGCGCGGAGACGACGGAAAGCTCTGCTCGATCCGTATCAGCGATTACGCGAACTTTGAATCGACCATCGATTGGTCGAAAGTCCCCGGCATGACGAAGGAAGAAGCCAAAAAAATCAACTTCGTCGAATCCTATCCCCCTCACGTCGGGGCCAAGGCCCTCTAACCGCAGGGTTCTTTTGCGATAGGAGCGGGCTAATCTGCCCGGCAAGGAGCTTCCGAGATAGGAGCAATCTTTCTGCACTTAGGGAGCAGAAACGGGGTCCCCGAAAAGTCGTCAGACTTTTTGGGGAGAGGAGGAATCGCCCGAAAGATGAAGCCGCGATTCGCTTAGCGGATCGCAGCGAATCCATAAGGGCGAATTCCGACGAGCCCGGCATGGAACTGCGGTTCTTCGCCGCCTGCGTTCTGCCCTCGAACAGCTCGCCGCTTCCGTAGGTCTTCAGCACCCTCCTTGTGTAAAGGAGGGAAGGAGCCGAAGGCTCCAGGGAGGATTGTCCGCAGCGAGCTTT
>CACZON010000272.1 GCA_902782805.1 Oscillospiraceae bacterium | reverse complement strand
CCCTATACGATGCTCATGCGTTACGGCCGCGGGATTGCGATGCAGACCTCCGTTTCCTGCGATACCTACGATATCCCCGGCTTTGCGAGCGACGACAACTCCGTCAACTACCGCCAGGAAGGCGTTCCGTTCGTGATCGCTTCCTCCGCGCTCAACGAAAAAGCCGGCGAGCTGACCGTCTTCGTCATCAACCGCAACGCCGACGCGAACGAATCGCTTGAGCTCGACGTCTCCGGCTTCGAAGGCTACAAGTTCCTCGAGCATATCGAGCTCTATTCCGACGATCTCTACAAACAGAATACGATCGAAGAGCCCGACGCCGTCGTCCCGAAGAAGAACGAGAAGACGACCTGCGAGAACGGAAAAGTCAAGGCGCAGCTCCACAGCATCTCCTTCAATATGTTCCGTTTCGGCAAATAATCACTTCAATACCGAATTCTGCAGCCGCTCCGAAAACCGGAGCGGCTGCAAAAAAAGAAAGGGGGAAATAACCCTTGGCAATCGCAAAAATCACCGCGCATCCGGCGTTTCCGATCGGTGAGATTTCGAAACGTCTCTATTCCGGCTATATGGAGCCGTTCGGCGACACCGTCTACGGCTCGATCTACAATCCCTCCCATAAAACCGCCGACGAGCTCGGTTTTCGCCGCGATTATATCGAGCAGATCCGCGAAAGCGGTATGCCGGCGGCGCGTCTTCCGGGCGGCAACCTCGTTTCCGGCTGGAGATGGAAGGATTCGATCGGACCGATCAGCGAGCGCAAAGCCCACGTCGACCTCGCCTGGTTCCAGGATCTTCCCGTAGGCCTCGGCCACGACGAATACCTGCGATGGATGGAAAAAGTCAATTCCGAACCGCTCTATACGATCAATCTCGGCACCGGCGGGATCGAAGACGCGATTGATCTGGTTGAATATTCCAACCTCGAAGGCGGTACCTACTGGTCGGATCTTCGCCGCAAAAACGGCCACGAAGCGCCCTACGGCGTAAAGGTCTGGTACCTCGGCAACGAAGTCGACGGACCCTGGCAGATCGGTTCGTTCGACCGCCACCCGAAGGAATACGGCTTCAAGGCGAACGAGATCTCGAAGGTTCTCAAATGGACCGATCCGACGATCGAAACGGCCGCCTGCGTCTCCTCAACGCCCTATATCTACCATTATCCGAAGTGGGACGTAGAGGCGCTCGAAGAATGCTACGAATCGGTCGATTATATCTCGATGCACCATTATCATCTGGCGCCTCCCGGTGATCTGACCGCGCTTCTGGGCGGAACGGAATACTTCGAGGATTACATCCGTACCGAAGAAGGCGTCTGCGATTACGTCCAGACCCTGATGCGTTCCCCGCGCAAAATGATGTTCTCCTTCGATGAATTCGCAATGGTCCAGCGCCCCACGGCACAGCTTCATCCCGGCGGCGGGATCCATAATCAGTACGATATGAACTATCGGTTCAAGCGCGAACGCGGCTTTATGAAGAACGATGTCGACCACGTCAACGGCGGCATGGGCTTCTTCGGAGACAACGTCGTTTCGGCGATCGCAAATACTCTGCCGCTTCTTACGTTCATGAATCACGCGGACCGGATCGGGATCGCCTGCATGACCGGCAGCCTGATGGCGCTGTGCGGCGTCGATAACGACCACGTCTGGACGCCGGTCGGTTACTATCCCTATACGCAGCTGATGCGCTGGGGCCAGGGCGTCGCGATGAAGACGCAGGTCACCAGTGAAACCTACGAGATCCCCGCTTATGAAAGCGACGATATCTCCGCCAATCCGCGCAAGGAAGCCGTACCGTATCTCGTCGCGTCGACCGCGTACAACGAAAAAGCGGGCGAATTGACCGTTTTTGCGGTCAACCGCAATCCGCTTGAGCGCATGAGCGTCGAGCTCGATCTTTCGGGATTCGAGGGATATGAATTCAAAGAGCATATCGAGCTCTATTCCGACGAAATCAATCTGAAAAACACCTACGAAAACCCCAACGCCGTCGTCCCGAAGATCAACCCGGCGACGAAGGGCGAAGGCGGCAAAGTATCGGCACAGCTTCAGAGCCTTTCCTGGAACGTGTTCCGTTTCGTCAAAAAAGCCTGATCTGCAAAAAGAAGAGACGGAAGCGGTGAACTTTGCCTTTATAAGGAAAAGGAATCAAAATAATACAGCATTGCTTCGGCGAAACAGGTTGGGATTGTCAGTAGACGTTCCCAACCTGTTCTTCCGATACACGAAGGATCGTAATAACACTTGCCTCCACCAAAAAGAGATAGGCGAACGTCAGTTATCAATAACGCTTTGAGTGCGGAACATAAATTCCATGAAGATTCTGTATGGCAGCGAACCTGCCGGGTGTTTGTATGAGAAGTTCCGGTTCAAAGCAGAAAAAGCTGTAGAAGGGGTTCTGCCCGGAAACGAATCGTTTCGGGTCAAGGTTTACTGTATGCGTCGGGCTGTGCAAAAAGTGAATCAATTCCCGTTTGCGGAGAAAAACCTATGATCAAACTGAAGTACGGAAATACGAATACATTTTATATACCGTGCACCGGCGGAGGTCTGCTTGTCGATACCGATTACGCCGGGACGCTTCCCGCGTTTTACAAAGCCATCAAGCAGCGTCATATCACGGTAAAAGACATTACGTACGTATTGGCAACACATTATCATCCGGATCACATGGGACTTGTAAGCGAACTGATGGAGCAGGGCGTCCGTTTGCTGCTGCCGGACGTACAGAAGGATTCTGTGCATTTTTCGGACGAATTGTTTCGAAAAGACGGGATCGCATACACGCCGATCGATGCGTCTTCGGCGGCGGTGATCACCTGCGGGGAAAGCAGAGACTTCCTTCTGCGGATCGGCATCTCCGGCGAGATCATCCATACGGAAAGCCATAGTGCGGACGGCGTCTGCGTGGTTCTGGATGACGGCGACTGCATCGTCGGAGATCTTGATCCTTTCGAATATATGGAAGCATATCCGGAAAACGGTCCGCTGAAAAAAGACTGGGAACGGATCCTGTCTTTGAAGCCGAAGCGGATTCTTTACGCCCACAGACCGGAGAGACTCCTTCGGTGATGTCTTCGGGTCTGCGGGATATTTTATGGAGTGTATATGAAAATTCAGCTCAGACCGGACGATGATATCCGGGTCGAAAAGAAAAAGATCGGAAAAGTGAGGGTACTGATCCTCAGAGCGGCAAAGACGCCACGGATCCCGGTCGGCGTTCTTTGGATCCACGGCGGCGGCTATATGACCGGCATGAAGGAAATGGTCTATATGAGCCGGGCGATGGATCTCGTGAAGCGGTTCGGCGTGACCGTGTTTTCGCCCGGTTACCGCCTGTCCTGGCAAAAGCCGTATCCGGCCGCCGTGAACGATTGTTTTTCCGTGCTCTCGTACATGGAAGAAAACCGGGAGAAGCTCGGCTTTGAAAGGATCATGGTGGGCGGGGAGAGCGCGGGAGGCGGCCTGTGCGCTGCTGTCTGCATGATGGCGCGCGACAAAGGAATCCGCATCGCCTGTCAGATGCCCCTTTATCCGATGATCAGCAACGTCGATACCGAAAGCTCGAAAGACAATCACGGGAAGGTCTGGAACACCAGGCGCAATCACCTGGCCTGGCGGATCTATCTGAGAAAGCACGCGAAAGAGCATGTGTCTCCGTATGCGGCGCCGTCCTGGCAGACGGATTATACCGGACTGCCTCCGTGCTATACCTTTGTCTGCGACGGCGAGCCGTTTTATTCAGAGACGCTCCGCTATATCAGCGACCTGAAAGCAGCCGGCGTGGAAGCGTCTGCGGACGTGTACCACTCGAATATTCACGCTTTCGATCTGTACAAGCCGGAGTCCGAACCGGGCGCAACGGCGATCCGTCGATTCAACGAATGGTTCGAATCCGCGCTGGAGCGTTATCGCTGATGTATTCGGCAATCATAAAGTGTATAAAAGCAATTGAGGGCAAAATAATGTTCCGATGATTGAAACCGATACTACTTCAGAGGAAAATGTTTTACCTGAAGAAATCGAACAATAAAGCTGTACCTTTTTAAAAATCACAAATACTTCCTGATCCGCCCGGAGCATTCGCCTCCGGGTTTTTTGCTGCGGTTTTTCGTCCTTGAATAAAGCGGGAATAATCGGACAAAGCTTTCCGTATATATGAAACTGGAAGGATTTTCCCGTAAAAAAGAGAGGAGAGATAAAATGCTGCAGTTTTCGAAACGAACGAGAGAACCCGAAGACGAAACACTCGAGCTGATCGAAGAGATCCGCAATACCCGAGAGCGGCTGACGAGGATCGACCGCTGGTTTGCGCTCGAAGACGACGAAGACCTGATCGACGCCTGCATCTACGAGCGCGAAGCGGTCTGCGCGCGCTACCGCTATCTGCTCAAAAAAGCGCAGTCGCTCGGCGCGAGCTTTGAACCGTTCCTCGAAGCGGGGGAAAAGGCGTGAACTGGGCGTTTCTCTGGCCTCTGACAGCGTTTTTTCTTTTGTCGGTGATCCGGATCCTTCTCAAATCACGCCGACCGTTTATTCGCACACTGCTTGGAATCGCGATCGGCGAAATCGCGCTGTTTACGGTTCATCTGATCGGGAAACTGCTCGGCTTTTCTTTGCCGCTGAGCGTTTTTTCGGTTTGCGTCGCCGGTGTGCTCGGCGTCCCGGGCGTTACGGCGATGCTGCTGCTCAATCTGATTTTATAAAAGAAAACCGGAGTCCTCGGAAAAGAGAACTCCGGTTTTTTCGTTTGAAAGCAGATCAGGAAAGGTCTTCCACGTAAATCACGCGAACACCGTCGGCAGGAGCGGCTTTTGCGGGCGCGGCGGCCGGCGCGGGAGCAGCTTCCTCAACGGGCTTCGGATTGTATTTTTCCTCGAGGAACTTCTGCGCAACAGCGGGG
>CACZON010000271.1 GCA_902782805.1 Oscillospiraceae bacterium | reverse complement strand
TCAGCATTCCCTGCCGGGCGTAACAGCCCGCTCCTATCGCAAAAGAACCCTGCGAAGTAAAAAAACGAAAAACCCCGCGCACGGCGGCACGGGGCTTTTGCATTCGAAAGAGCTTATTTGCCGGCAATGTGCGCGTTGATCTGCGCAACGAGTTTGTCCGGATCTACGCCGTGAACGTAGCAAGCCTGCTCAACGGTCTCTCCGCGGGACGCGGGGCATCCGAGGCAATGCATTCCCATTGCGAGGAAAATCGGGATCGTGGTATTGTCGATGTCAAGGATCTCTCCGATGACGGTGTCTTTCGTAATCTGTGCCATTTAAATGTCCTCCTTTTTTTCTGTCTGTTCTGAAAAAGCTCCCACTAAAACGGAAGGACTTTTTTACCGCACACATTATAGCACAAGGAATATCAATTTGCAAGAGGCGTTATTTATGATATTTCCCGCCGTTTAAGATCTGGAACGCGCGGTAAATCTGCTCGAGAAGCATCACGCGGAAAAGCTGATGCGGGAAGGTCATCCGCGAAAAGGAGATCCGCTCCTTCGCGGCCGATTTGACCGCTTTCGAGAGCCCGAACGAGCTGCCGATCACGAAGCTCAGGCCTCCCTCGCCCGAGAGGGCGTTTTTTTCGATTTTTTCCGCGAACGTTTCCGAGGAGAGCGGTTCGCCCTCGATACAGAGCGCAAAGATCTCGCTGCCTTCGGCCGCTTTCAGAATCCGTTCGCCTTCGAGCTCGAGCGCTTTTTCGATCAGCGCTGCGGAAGGCTCGCCCGGAAGGCGCTCTTCCGGCAGCTCGAAGAGCTGAAACCGGCAGAACGGCCGCAGGCGCTTTTCGTATTCCGCAAACGCCTCGCGAAGATAGTTTTCTTTCAGTTTTCCGACACAAATCAGGCGTATGTTCTGCATAACCGCTCCTTAGAAGAGGATGCTCCGGCCTTCTTCGTTATAGACCGGCGCTACGTAGAGTTCGTAATCGACGCCTCGGCGCATGGAGAGCGCAGACAGCGCCGCGCTGCTCGTATCGAAAGCAATGCGCGGGGTGTTGTTCTCGCGCGAAAGATGCGCGAGCAGAAAACGCGCCGTTCCGCGCTTTGCCAGCTCCGCGATCTCGGAGGCGCAGTCGTCGTTGGAAAGATGACCGCGCTGCGACAGGATCCGCTGCTTGAGCGGATAGGGGTACGGGCCGGTTTTAAGCAGCGTCAGATCGTGGTTCGATTCGAGGATCGCGAAATCGCAATCGCGCAGACCTTCGCGAACCGGTTCGGTAACCGTACCGAGATCGGTAAAAAGCGAAACGGTCCGCCCGTCCGAAAGCGTGATCCGGTAGCCGCAGCTCTGGGGCGTATCGTGGGAGGTTTCGAATGGCCTCACCGCCATTTCGCCGCATTCGATCCCCGAAGCGCCGATGATTCCGGCGTTTGTTTTCGGGCCGACGGCGCCGGCGCGGATCAGCGCTTCAAGCGTCTTTTCCTGGGCATAAACGGGGAGTCGGTATTTTTCGGCAAAAACGCGCACGCCGGCGATATGATCGCTGTGCTCGTGGGTGATGAAGATCCCGCGAAGCGACGCGGGATCGATCCCCGCGTTCTGAAGGACCGCAGCGGTCTGGCGCGCGCTGCGCCCGACGTCGATCAGGATCGCTCCGCCGCCCGAGGCGATATAATAGCTGTTGCCGCTGCTGCCGCTGTAAAGCGGGAGAATTTTTGCCATGAGGTTTTCTCCTTTATGCCGCGTCTTCCCAATTCCCGCCGGGTTCTTCGTCGCCGATTCCGTTTTCGTTCAGCTCCAGCGCGATTTCCCAGGCGGTGTATTCCGGCCAGCCGGTCGTATCGAAAGCATCGCGGATACATTCGCTGTAATAGCGGAGCTTACCGAGCATGCCCGCGTGTTCGGCGATGTAGTTCGGCATCGCCATCGCGTTTTCCATGATCCGCGCGCGGTCCTCGGTCGGGAAGGTCCGGGCGTAGAGATCGACGAAATAATCTTCGTTGCCGTCGTCGAAAAGCTCATCCGGCAGACAGAAATAATCGTAGGCGTATTCAAAGCCTTCCGGCGAGCAGGCAAGCCAGCCGCTCTCCGAATAGAGCGCATCCGCACGGCGGCTTGCGTCCCATTCGAGCTTCTGATCGATCACGTGGGATAATTCGTGGTAGATCGTCTCGTTGAGGCCGAAATTTACGTTGATATCCAGAACGATGAGGTGATATTTCCCGCTGAGATGATCGGTAAAGGCCGAAACGGAGGTAAAGCCGTTGACCTCGGAATCATCGGGGAGCTCCTCCTCCCTGCGGTGAAGATCGGCAACGAGCTCCAAATGGATTTTCGGATAATACCCGTAGCACAGCTGCGGGAGGAAGTTTTCCGGATAACGCGAAAGGGCGGCTTCGAGCTCGTCGAGCGCCGATTCGATCATTTCTTCGTCCGTCGCCTGCTCCCATTCAAAGCCGCTGTAATTCGTCCCGCACTGATCGGCGATCCGGATTTCCACGCGGTATTGTTCGCCGAGCTCAGCCGCGCGCTCGTAAAGCGCGCTTGAAACGGCCGTTCCCGCCGTCGGGACGTCGGGCTCTGGCGCTTCGAGCGGGAGCGCCTCTCCCTTAGCCGCAGGATCCGGTTCCCAGAAGAGCAGGGTCCCTTCCCCGCCGTTTTCGGCCTCCAGGAAAAAATAGCCGGCGAACGGTTCCCAGAAGATCAGCGGTGAATGGGTGGCCGTCTCCCGCACAAGGACGCGATCGACGTAGCTGCCGTCCGGTCCGTAGAGGGTCATTTCGTTTCCTTCGGTTGTGAGCAGCCGGGAGGATTCGAGCAGTTCCTTGTTCACATTTTCCGAGCGGAAGATACGGATCTTTTCTTTCGTCCCGAAATACCAGCGTTCGGGATCCGCGCTGGACTCGGCCAGCCAGAGATCCCCCGCGCGGTAGAGCCAGAAAGTGTCCGTCAAAAACGGGATCCGCTCGATTTCGCCGTTCAAAAGGCTGAGCGCCGCCGGGCAGTAAATCTGTGTTTCCGGATCGACCATTTCAAAAAGGAACGATTCGCCGGAAGCGTCCATCCCGTAGCTGCCGCCCATATCGTAAAGCTTCCTGCTTTTCTTCGTCCTGAGATTGATCTCGCTGACCTGGCGGTTCCAGTCGAACGTGTAAAGCGTTTCGCCGTCGGCGCCGAGATAAGCGTCGCCCTCCGGAATTCCGGAAAGATCGTAGTCGTTTTCAAGGTGAAGCCCGGCGTTGTAAACCAGCAGGCGGTGATCGCCGGTTTCGTTCAGAACGATTTTATCGCGGATGACCTGCAGAATCGGATACGAGCTGTAGGGATCCGTTTTTGCACGCGCGGTAACGGTGAGCGACGAAGGATCACAGAGACAGAGCTCGATCGTAAAACCGGTCTCCCAGTTTCCCGAATGGAACAGAAACAGCAGCTGATCGCCGAACTTCACCATCTGGCTCAGCTCCCCCTGCGTTTCGATCTCGAGCGGAACTTCGAAGAGCGTTGGGCTCCCGTCGCGCGCGGTGCGCTTTTCATAGAATGCCGGTATTTCCGGCTCCGAAGACGCTTCGGAGGATTCCGGGGCGC
>CACZON010000270.1 GCA_902782805.1 Oscillospiraceae bacterium | reverse complement strand
GCCGCGCAGCTTTCCGGCTTTCGTTTCGGCGATCGGGCCGTTATAGTCGCAATAGAATTCCTTGTGGCTCATATTCCCCTCCCGCGTCTTTTTTCTCTATTATACTACGCGCTTTCGGAGATTTCCATAGAAACGGTCAAAAAAGAAAACCTCCGCAAAACGCGGAGGTTTTACCCGTATCGCTGCCGAGACAGCCCTGTTTTTTTATTCAAAGATGATCTCGTATTCGTCGATCTCAAGCCCGAGATACGGCGTGGTCAGCGTTTTCTTGAGCGATTCCAAAAGGAGCTCTTCGCCCTTTTGAGGAAAATACCCGCGCAGCGCGGCGGAAACGCGGATTTCGAACGACGCGCGGTCCCCCGGCGTATAGGTTGCAACCTCGTTGCCTTCCACCGTATAGCGGCTCTCGGTTCCGTGGGTATCGATAAAAACCGAGATCAGACTGACCTCCTCGCCGATTCCGTTTTTTTCGCGCCAAATTGGAAAAATCACCTTCGGGTTTACCTCGATCTCCCGCACCTCCGATTGCAGCGCGCCGTCCGCGACATAATAGATCGGAACTTCGGCGATCAGCGGCGACGTGTCCATCGCGTTCGTGGAATTCTCCCCACCCTCATAAACCGGGGTTCCGCGCAGTACCCCGGGCAGAATCCCGGCGCACAGCGCAACAACAAGGCAGGCGGCGAGCGCCGCGATCCATCGTACGCGCGGCGCGGAGCGTTTCTGCGCGTTTCGCGCGGCGGCAAGTTCTGTTTCGTCGGCTGTGCCGACCGCCTCCAAAAGATCGATCGGTTTCATAACAAATCCTCCTCCAGAAGTACTTTGCGCAGCTTTTCGCGGCTGCGCCAAAGCATCGATTTGACGCGGCTCTCCGAAAAGCCGAAGCGCTCCGAGATCTCGGCAATCGAATCGAGATAGAAATATCGGGAGAGAAAAACGCCGCGCTGCGTATCGGGCAAACGGTGCAGAAAGGCGCCGACCGCCTCAAAAAGGCGCTTCTTTTCGAGCGCGTCTTCGATCTCCTGCCCGTCCGCACAGCATTCGGAGAGCTCCCCGAGCGCGAGGGTCAGCTCGCCGCCGCCGCGTTTTTGAGCATGGGATCTGCGGAACCGGTCGATCGCGATCCGGCGCGTGATTTTTCCCAAAAAGGCGGAAAGCACACCGGGACGGTGCGGCGGGATCGAATTCCAGGCGTCGTTGTACGTGTCGTTGACGCATTCGCGCGCGTCTTCAAAATCGCCGACGATATGAAACGCGATCGAAGAGAGATAACCGCCGTATTTTTTCTCCGTTTCGGCGATCGCTTCTTCCCGGCGCTCAAAATACAGCGCCACGATTTTTTCGTCTTCCATCGCATTTCCTCCTTCGTCTTTCCGCGTTGCGTTTTCCCTCTCTATGAATACACTCGCAGAAAACGGCGATCCGTTGCATCTGAAGAGGATTCTTTCGTAAAATTTTTACCTTACCGTTTGAACGCTTCCAGGATCAGGTCCTCCACCGTGGGATAAAGCGCTCCGACGATTGCGCTGTGATCATAGAGAACCGCCGCCGCCTGTGTTCCGTCGGGCGTAAAGCCGACCTGTTCGATCTGCGTTTTGATCTCTCCGGCCGGCGCCTCCAGGCGGTAAAGCAGGCTGCCCGTTTCGACCGAATAGACGAGCGCGCATCTGCGCTCGAATCCGCAGAGCAGGATGATCTTCGAACCGTCTTTCGAAAACTCGCTGCCGAAGAGATACTCCTGCGCCGGAAGGACGTGGAGGATCTGGCCGCTCTTGAGATCGAAGAGGACGCAGCGCGGATCGTAACCGCCGCAGGTGGCCATCAGATCTCCGTTGAAAACGACGTCCGTTACGCTGTTGTAGCAATGCTCCGCAAGGCAGTAGAGATCCTTCGGCTGTTTCGGATCGGAGAGATCGAAGATCTCGATAAAGCCGTCGTAGTGCGTCTGGGCGGCATAGTGAAGGTCCGGGCTGGTATAAAGCTGCGACTGGCGGTAGGCATTCGCCGGATTGCTCTGGGGCGAATAGAAATCGCCGCTGACGTGCTTGAGCTCGATGCCGGTCCATTCCTGCGGCGCCGTGTAGCGCGGGACCTCGTAGAGCGTTTCGCCGTAGTTCGGGAT
>CACZON010000269.1 GCA_902782805.1 Oscillospiraceae bacterium | reverse complement strand
GCAGATGCAAGTCCGCGTTGCGGTGGGCGTTGCCGATCTCGTCGTCGTAGACCTCGGACAGCCAGTAGTTGGCGGTGATCGCGCCGGAGTTCGAAAGGATCAGGCCGCCGACGGAATAGGTGACGGTCGAATTCTCCTTGACGCGCCAGTCGTTGATCTTGAGGTAGTTGTCGACCAGCTCTTTGTAGTTGAGCAGTGCGGAATTGACGTTGCGGACCTTTTCGCGCTGGCGGCGGTAAAGGATATAGGCCTTCGCGACGTCGGCATAGCCGGATTCGGACAGGACCTTTTCGACGCTGTCCTGAATATCCTCAACGGTGATCTTTCCGTCGTGGATCTTTTCCTCGAAATCCGCCGTAACGTGGAGCGCGATCAGCTCGATGACGCTCGGATGATACTGCTTTTCGCAGGCCTCAAAGGCTTTCGTGATGGCGGTGCTGATCTTGGAAATATCAAAATCAACGACGCTGCCGTCTCTTTTTACGACATCATACATGGATTTTTCCTCCTTTTGAACGCATCTTATATATCAATCGGTATTTTCGCGGTACAAATTTAATTATAAAAGCTTCCCGTTTTCGTGTCAATATCTTGTGGCTAAAAAAACGGATAAAAACTATATGTAGTTTTTTAGTCAATTCCACGAAGCTGCGTATCCGCAACGAACCTCTGCGCGATCGCCGCGTACGAGCGCATTTTTTCGCGCGACGGGGCGTGGAAGCCCGAGAAGGGAACGGAATCGCGGTCGGCAAACGCCTGGAGGAAATAGCGCTTCGCCCCGGCGATCATCTCACCGATTTTCTCGAAATCCGCCGCCTCGTGGAGCTCGTCGACCACGGTCGTGCGGAATTCGTAATCGCAGCGGTTCTCAAGCAGGATCGCCGCGCTCTCGCGGATCGGCCCCAGATCGAGCGTCTTAAGGCCGCAGGTGGCGGCGTATTTTTCCGGGCTGTTCTTCAGGTCCATCGCAACGTAATCGACGAGTCCCTGCGCAATCAGGCTGCGGAGCGCTTCGGGGTGAAAGCCGTTGGTATCGAGTTTCGTCGCGTAGCCCATTTCGCGGCATCTGCGCAGCAGCTCGGGCAATCCCGGATGCAGGCAGGGCTCGCCGCCGGTTACGGCAACGGCGTCGATCAGTCCCTTTCGTTTTTCGAGAAAGGCGAAGAGCTCCCCGTCGCCCATGATCGGCTCGGCGGAACCGTCGACCAGCTCGAAATTATGGCAGAACGGGCAGCGGAAATCGCAGCCGCCGAGGAAAACGGTGCAGGCGACGCGGCCCGGATAATCGAGCAGCGTCATTTTCTGAAGTCCGTGAATTTTCATCGTTTCTTCCCCCCTTTTCAGACCGCGTACAGAATATGCAGATTCCGGATCTGCGCGTCCCCGATGGAATCGTTGACGGAATAGGCGTGCTTTTCGAGATCGCCGCAGTTCGCTTTGGAAAGGCCCTTTTCGGTCAGCGCGTCGATCAGATCAGCGGCGATCCCTTCCATCACGCGGGCTTTTTCCTCACGCACCGCCTCGCCGTTGTCGGTCGTCAGAAGGTATTCGAAGAGCTCCGCTTCGATCGAAAGCTCCGGCAGCGCCCGCAGCGCGCGGAAGCTCCATTTATAATAGGGCTGATAGCGGCGGTTGAGAAGGAAGATTGCCGAGACCGCCGCTTTGACGAATTCGAAGACCGCAAGCTGCGCCGCGGCGTATTCGCCGTGGCCGATGCAGCGCGGGTAGTTGTACTGCCCCGCCTGCGCCGCGAGCAGAAGCTGTCCCGCGAGCTTTTTGCGGCGGACGTCCTCCGGGAAAAAGGCAAGCGCCGCGCGCGCCGCTTTGAGCGCACCGAAATGGTCGAAATAGACCTCGCCCTCGGTCAGCTCCAGCAGCGTCTGTTCCGGAACGGAGAACCATCCGGAAAGAGAGAGCGTTCCATCCTCGGAGCCGATCTTCTCCGAAAGATACTCCGAAAGGCGGAAGACGCCGTGGCGCGCGCCGCCGACGGGCTGCAGCCTGGCGCGCTTGTATCCGCGAAATTCGGCGGGCAGCTTTGCGTAGGCGCGCTCGAGCCGGAAGGCCGTCTGGCGGTCGACGAGATCCTCTCCCGGCAGGAAAAGACAGAAGCCGGGCTCGAAATCGTGATCGCGCGAGAGCGCGTCGTCGTAGCCGAGGACCTCCGAGCCGGAGCCGATCAGCCCCGCGGCGAGATACGGGATCAGCTGCGGGAACTGCGCGCGCAGCATCGTCATTCCGAACGTTTCAAAATAGGCGCGGGATAATTCAAGCCCGCTCAGGTTCTCTTCCATAAAGTTCCTCCGCCCGTGTTTCGAGTTCTTTTGCTTCGATAAAATAGCCGTAGTAGGCAAACGTCGGCGCGCATTTTTCGCAGACGAAGGCGTAGTAGCCGTCGCGCGGGGCGTCCGTATGATCGAGCAGATCGGCCGCTTTGTCGAGGCAGTCGAAGATTTCGCGCTCCGCCGCCTCGAGGCCGAGCTGCGCCTCCTTCGCGTTTGCCAGATTGAGATACGTGATTGCCTGCTCGAGCTCGCCGCCGGGGACCGTTTTCATCCGCCCGAGGGCTTTTTCGTAAAGCGCGAAGCACTCTCCCCAGCGCGAGAGCGCCGCGCAGCACAGCGCCATGTTGTTGTAGAGCCCGCCGAGCAGCTCCGCGCCGGTTTTCGGGGCGGATTCGTAGAGTTCCCGCGCCTTCTGAAAGAGCGCGAGGGCTTTTTCGTTTTCACCGAACGCGCTCATCGCCGTTGCGGCGTTGACCCAGGTCGTCCCGGCGCTGATCGTCTTCTGAAAACCGAGCGCTTCGATCAGCGCGAGCGCGTGTTCGATATTCTCAAAGGCTTTTTCGCGCTCGGCGGTCTTGCGGTAATGGCCGATCAGCTCGCCGCGCAGGAAGAGCTCGCCGCGCAGGTCGCGCCCGAGTTTCGCTTCCTCGAGCCAGTAGAGCAGATGGCGCTCTGCGCCTTTATAATCGCGCCGCGCCATGTATTCGTCGAATTTTTCGCGGATGCGCTGCTGCGGGACGGCGCGTATTTCCGCCTGCGCCCCGTAGGGTTCCTCGCAGAGGACGCATCTCGGCTCGAGATAATCTTCCGGCCGAAGGGTCCCGTTTGGTTCGTTCATCGTCTCACACTCCGATATTTTCCGTGTTCGTTTTTATCTTACCACAACATCTTGTATATTTCAATCTTTTTTCGTCCCTTGCGGGGAAACGCAGAAACCGCGGCGCATCCCGCGGGTTTTCGCCGGCGCGAACGGGCGGTTTCTCTCTCCCGCGCCGCCAAAACGAATCTTGCGAATCGGAGATTTTTGCGCTATAATGTAAGATGGTATATTATAGAAAGCATCCGGCGCGGCCGGAGGGCTTTTTTTGGAGGACCGGATCCGAACGGGTCCGCAGAAAGGAAACCGAACTTGGAAACACGCAATTCAACCGAAAAGAAGAATCCGCTGCTTTCGGCCGCGGCGCTGATCGTGCGCTCGCGTGTGCTGATTTTTCTGCTCTTTGCGGCGGCGGCCGTCTTCTGCATCCTTTCCGTCAATAAAGTAAAGATCAACAACGATCTGACGAACTATCTCCCCCCGGAATCCGAAACCCGCCGCGGGCTTTCGGTCATGGAGGAGGAATTCGCCGCATTCGGAACGATGGAGGTCATGGTCTCCAACGTCACCTTTGAGCGCGCACAGGAGCTCGCCGGCGAAATCAAGGCGGTGCCGAAGGTAACGGGCGTGGAATTCGACGATACCCCCGCCCATTATACCCGGGCTTCGGCGCATTATTCGATCCGCTTCGGCGGGCCGGCCTCCGACCCCGAGATCAAGGCGCAGATGGACCGCGTGCGCGGGATCGTCGCGCCCTACGATCACTATATCTCCTCGAACATCATCGACAATTACTCCGATCAGCTCCAGGGCGAAATGAGCGTCGTGATCCTGCTTGCGGTGATCGTCATCTTCGCCGTGCTGCTCCTGACCTCGCGCAGCTATTTCGAGGTCGTCATCTTTGCGATCGTCTTCGTCTTCGCCGCGCTGCTCAATATGGGAACGAACTTCCTGCTCGGGGAGGTCTCCGTGATCACCAATACGATCGCCGTGATCATGCAGCTCGCGCTCGCGATCGATTACGCGATCATCTTTGCCCACCGCTATCAGGACGCGGCGGAGCTCTATCCGGACACGAAAGAGGCGCTGACGCAGTCGCTCGCGAAATCCATCGCGGAGATCGCCTCCTCCTCCTTGACGACGATCTCCGGTCTCGCCGCGCTGACGCTGATGCAGTTCCGGCTCGGGTACGACCTCGGCATCGTCCTCTCGAAGGGGATCCTCTGCAGCATGCTGACGGTGTTCCTGCTCATGCCGGGGCTGATCCTGCTTTTCCCGCGCGCGCTGCGCAAAACGCGCCATAAAAAGCTCCTTCCGAACATCACCGGCTTCGGGCGGTTCCTTGTAAAAAGCCGCGTGGCGCTCGTTGTTCCCTTCCTGCTGATCCTGCCGTTTGCGGTCTACTGCTCGATGAACGTCGATTACTCCTTCTCGGACGACAGCGTCGACGAGCTGGTCTATTCCGAAACGCGCGAAGCGACCCACAAGATCAACGATACCTTTGCGCCGAACTCGCTCATCGTCGTCCTCGTTCCCTCGGGCGATTACGCCGCCGAGGAGGCGATCCTGCGCGATTACGCGAAAATCTCTCAGGTCAAATCGGCAACGGGCCTTGCAAATATCGAAATCGACGATACCCACGTGCTCACCAGCTATGTCGGCCCGCGCGAGTTCTCCGAAATTCTGGAGACCGACCTCGAAGAAGCCGAGCTGCTTTTTACCGCCTACGGGCTTGAAAAGAAGGAATACGGCGCGATCGCGGCGCCGGACGAATACAAAGCGCCGCTCGTGGACCTTTTCCTCTACCTCTTTGAAAAGATCGACCAGGGCGCGGTGCAGCTCTCCGAACAGCAGCAGGAAACGCTGCTCTCGCTGCGCGGCGACCTTGAAACGGGCGTTGCCCAGCTGCGCGGCGAACATTACGACCGCTTTATCCTGACCGCCGCGGTCCCGGCGACCGGCGAAGAGAGCATCGCGCTGATCGAACAGCTGCGCGCGGCGGCAAGGGCGCATTATCCCGAGGGAGAGATCTTCGTGATCGGCGACGTTACGAGCTCGCGCGATCTCGAAGCCTCCTACAAAAGCGACTCGAAGCTGATCAGCCTTTTGACGATCGGCTTCGTCTTCCTCATTCTGCTCTTTACCTTCAAAACGCCGGTCGGCGCGGCCGTTCTCGTCTTCGTGATCCAGGGCAGCATCTGGATCAATTTCTCCTTCCCCTATCTGACGGGGCTGCGCTGCTCGTTCGTAACGAATATGATCGTCTCCGCAATCCAGATGGGCGCCACGATCGACTACGCGATCGTGCTCAACAGCCGCTATCAGGGGCTGCGCGCCCTGCACCCGAAGCGCGAGGCGATGGCGCTCGCCGTCAACGAGGCGTTCCCCACCGTCGTCACTTCCGGCGCGATTATGTCCGTTGCGGGATTTTTGATCGCCTGGCGCATCAGCGACGTCTACGTCGGCCATATCGGTCTCGCCGTCGGCCGCGGCGCGCTGATTTCCGTGATCCTCGTGATGACGGTTCTGCCGCAGCTTCTGCTGCTCTTTGATTCCTGGATCGAAAAAACGACGTTTCGGACCCATTCGAACGAGGGAGGTGACGAAGGATGAAAAAGCTCCTCTCCCTTGCGCTGATCCTCCTGATGCTCGTCGCTTTCGCACCCTGTGCCGCGGCGGCGCAGGAGAAGCTTGAAATCCGCTCGGCCGCGGACTGGAACGCGCTCGCGGCGGACTGCGTCCTCGACCGCTATTCCGCCGGAATCAGCGTTTCGCTCGAAAACGACCTCGATTTTTCCGGCGAACGCTTTGAGCCGATCCCGCTGTTCGCGGGCTATTTCGAAGGCAACGGCCATACCCTGCGCGGCATTTCCTTCGACGGCGCCGCCTCCGCCTACGGCGTCTTCCGCCGCATCCTCGAGGGCGGCGAGGTCAAGAACCTCAACGTACGCGCAGAGTTCTCGCTCGACGAGAGCGAAACCGCCGGCGGGATCGCCGGCTCGAATGCCGGTACGATCCGGCGCTGCACCTTCGAGGGCAGCGTTTCGGCGCTCAAATGCGCGGGCGGGATCGCCGGCGTCAACGAAGAAACCGGCGCGGTCCTGCGCTGCAAAACAACCGCCGGCGAAATCACCGCGCAGCACCGCGCGGGCGGCGTCTGCGGCGAAAACGCGGGCCGGATCGAACACTGCGAAAACGCCGCGCAGGTCAATACCGTACCTCTCGGCCAGGTCCTTCCGGACCGCCTTGACCCGACCCTCTCCGCCGAAGAGATCGTCTCGCTGACCGACCTCGGCGGAATCTGCGGCTATTCCGAGGGACTGATTCTCTCCTGCAAAAACAACGCCGCGGTCGGCTATCTCCACCTCGGCAGCAACGTAGGCGGCGTCTGCGGGCGCAGCTGCGGGATCCTCAAAGACTGCGCAAACACGGGCACGGTTCTCGGCAAAAAGGACGTCGGCGGCATTCTGGGGCAGCTCGATCCCGACCGGGAATGGGATTTTTCGCAGGGCAGCATCAACGAGCTCCAGCAGAAGCTCGATACGCTCAAGAGCGATATCGATACGCTCTCCGATTCGGCCTCGAAGGCGCAGGAGGGACTTTCCGCGGGAACCGGCGCGCTGCTTTCCGCCCTCTCGGGGGCCGGGGCCGCGGCGGCAAACTTCCGCACCGACGTTGAAACCTGGGCGAAGGAGAACGCCGGCGCTTCGCGCGAAGCGCTCGAACGCCTTGCCGAACAAGGAAAGGAAGGGATCGCCTCGATCCCCGAAAAGGCGAAAGAAATCCCGGAAAAGGTCAAAGAGATCCCCGAAAAAGTCGGGGAAATCCCCGAAAAGATCAAAGAGATCCCCGAAACGCTCGAGGAAATACGCGAAAACGGCCTGCCGGATTCGCTCCGGCCGCAGCCGCAGCTTTCGCCCTTTGAGAGCGCGGCGCCCGGCGAGCTGATCGGCTCGCTTCAAAACGCGAAGGCTTCGCTGACCGCGCTGCAGGGGCAGCTTTCCGACCCCTCGCTGATCGCGCAGGCCGAGCAGGTCTCCTCAGATCTTTTTGAAATTTCCGAGTATCTCAACGGACTTGTCCGCGGGGCGGGCAAAAAGAGCACTTACCGGTATCTGAAAGATATCTCGCTTACAGGAGAAGATACGGTCGGCATGATCGAAGCCTGCGAAAACCGCGGGGACACCGCGGGCGAGACGAACGTAGGCGGCGTTGTGGGCGCGATCTCGGTGGATTATTCGCTCGAAAGCGGCGAGGAGGAAGAGCTCGATCTCCCCTCGATGCTCTCCGGCGGCGCGAAGTATCTGATCTTCGCCGCGATCGAATCCTGCAAATGCGAATCGGAGGTAAAAGCGCTGAAAAACACCGCCGGCGGGATCGTCGGCAAAATGGATTTCGGCGCGGCGGTCGGCTGTGTCTTCGGCGGCGAAGTGCGCACCGACGGCTCCTTTGCGGGCGGGATCGCCGGAAGATCGAACGGCGCGCTGCGCGGCTGCGCGGCCCGGGCCAATCTTTCCGCCGAAAAATACCTCGGCGGCGTTGCCGGGCAGGGACGCGACCTCCATTCCTGCCTTGCGCTTCCCTATTTTGAATCGTCCGCGCAGTACCTCGGCTCGATCGCCGGCACGGCGGACGGCAGCATTTCTCAGAATTACTACAGCGGCTCCGCGTTCGGCGGGATCGACGGCTTCTCCTTTGCGGGAAGCACCGAAGCGCTCGAATACGGCGAGCTTTTGAAAAAAAGCGGCGCGGAAATCTTCCGGACCGTTCGCGTGCGCTATCTCTGCGAGGGGGAAACCGTTGCCGAAACGGAGCTTCCCTACGGTGAAACGATCGGCGAAGCGCCGTTGATGCCCGAACGGGAGGGATACCGCTTCCGCTGGGACGAACTTCCGGCCGAACCGGTCACGCACAGCCTCAAGATCGAAGGCCGCTACGAAAAGCCGATTCCGACCCTCGCAACGCCCGAAGAGACGCCGGAGCTTCTCTGCGAAGGCGCCTTTGAGCCCGGGATGACGCTCGAACTGCAAAAAATCGCGCCGCCCGAGGGCGCGCCCGCCGAAGCGGACTGCGCCTATCAGGCAAGCATCGAAGGATACCCCGGCGATCTGCGGCTCCATCTGCGTCTGCCGGGCAAGTCGAAAACGAGCGAGATTCTGCAAATCGGCGAAGACGGCGCGCTGACGGCGCTGCCTTCCGAAGCCGAAGGCAGTTACCTCGTCTTTACGGTGAAAAACGGCGGACGCTTCTGCGTCCGCGAAAAACGGGAAAGCCCGCTTGGGTGGATCCTTCCCGCTGCGATCGGCGCGCTGATCCTCAGCGTTGCGGTCCTGCTCGCCGTATATCGCCGAAAACGCAGACGCCGCCCGGCGGCAGAATCCGCCGCGACAGAGCAAAAGGAGGAATCGGCATGAGATTTCCCATCCGGCTGCTCGGGGACAAAAGCGCCTTCTGGCTTCTGCTCGGCGCCTTTGCGCTATTGCTTCTGTTTCTGCTGATCTTCCGAAGGCTCCGGTCGCTTAAAACGCAGCGCGAGACTGAGGAAGAAAGCGCTGAATTCCTGAAAGCGGATGCAGCGCTCTCGCTGCCCGCCCGGCTTTTTATGATCGAACCGGCGCCGAAACGCGCCGCCTGCGCCGCAAAGGCAACCTTCCTCCCCGAAAACGGCGAGCCGCGCTCTTTTGAGCTTTCCGCCGCGCAGTACGCCGTTCTGCCCGCGGAAGGGAGCTTCGGGCTCCTTCGGCTCGAAGGCGACCGCTTCCTGCGCTTTGACGTCACACAATCCTCACCCGAAAAGGAGATCCAATATGAACGTTGAATTTTTGAAAACACTGCTCTCGACCGTTTCCGTCTCCGGAAACGAAGAGGCGAATCAGGAAAACGCCCTGCGCTATGCAAAGGAATTTGCCGAGCGGCAGGAGGTCGACGCCGTTGGCAACGCGATCTCGGCCTATCACTGCGAAGCGCCGTTTCGCGTACTGCTCAGCGGCCATATCGACGAGATCGGGTTTCGCGTAACGCAGATCGACGACCGCGGCTTTCTCCACGTGCAGAAGGCCGGCGGGGTCAATCCGGCGCTCTACCTCGGCGCGCCGATGCAGGTGATCCACGAGGCGCAGGAGGACGGAAAAACCGTCCGCCGCAAGCTCGAGGGCGTCGGCGTTCTGCAGAACGACCTGCTGAAAAAAGAAAAACTCGAGGCGACCGACCTGCTGATCGACCTCGGAGCCAAATCAAAGGAAGAAGCCGAGGCGCTCGTCTCCGTCGGCGACAGCGTCTGCGCCGACACCTCGTTCCACGAGCTCTTAAACGGGAATTTCTCCTCCCGTGCGCTCGACGATAAGACCGGCGCGTTCGTCATTCTCGAGGCGGCGAAGCTCGCAAAGGAAAAAGGCGCCGCCTGCGGCGTGTTCGCCCATACCTGCGTCGGAGAGGAAACCTCCGGCCGCGGCGCGTATTTCGCCGGCGCGAATCTCGCGCCCGACTGCGCGATCATCGTCGACGTAACCTGGGCGAGCGACTGCCCGGGAACCGACCCCGCCGAAACGGGCAGGGTCGCCCTCGGCGAAGGGCCCGTCCTCTGCCGCAGCGGCATGGTCAATAAAAAGATGAACGCCCTGCTCGAAGCGATCGCGCAGGAAAAGGGGATCCCGCTGCAGTATGAGATCGCCGGCGGGCGCACCTATACCGACGGCGATACGATTCTGACGACCGGCCGCGGCGTTCCCGTGGCGCTCGTTTCGATCCCGCTGCGCTATATGCATTCGAGCGCGGAGATCGGGAACTTCCGCGATCTTGAAAACGCGATCGAGCTGATTGCCGAATTCCTGCTGAGAATCGGCGAAGGCTTCGATTTCCGCCCGCTGATCCCGTAAACGAAAGGAGTTTTTTTCGATGGAGGCAACTCAACTCAACCGCGCGCTGCTCGATTTTATCGACCATAGTCCCAACAGCTTCTTCGCGGTGAAAAACGCCGCCGAGCAGCTCAGCGCAGCCGGCTTTACCCGCCTTAGCGAAAGCGAACGCTGGGAGCTGATCCCCGGCGGGAGCTACTATACGACCCGCAATTCCTCCGCGCTGATCGCCTTTCGCCTGCCAAAGGCGGACTTTCTCGGCTTTTCGGTGATGGCGAGCCACGCGGACTCCCCCGCCTTCAAATTGAAGCCGAAGTTCGAGATGAGCGCGGAAGGGACTTTCCTGAAGCTCAATACCGAGCGCTACGGCGGGATGATCCTTTCGACCTGGTTTGACCGGCCGCTCTCGATCGCCGGACGGGTGATGGTCAAAACCGAATCCGGTGCCGAAAGCCGCCTTGTGAATCTCGACCGCGACCTGCTCGTGATCCCGAGCCTTGCGATCCATATGAACCGCGAAGCGAACGACGGTTTCCGGATGAACCCGCAGACCGACCTGCTGCCGCTCTCCGGCGTATCCGCCGAGGAGCTCCGGGCGCTGATCGCCGAAGCTGCCGGCTGCCGTTACGAGGATATTCTCGACGCCGAGCTTTCCCTCTACAACCGCCAGAAGGGCACGCTGCTCGGCGATGAGGAAGGCCTGATCTGCGCGCCGCGGCTCGACGATCTCCAGTGCGCCTTTGCTTCGCTGCGCGGGCTGATCGAATCGGCCCCCGGCCGAAGCGCCGCCGTCTGCGCGATCTGCGACAACGAAGAGGTCGGCTCCGTAACCAAACAGGGCGCCGCCGCAAGCTTCCTTAAAGATACGCTCACCCGCATTGCGGCAGCCTTCGGGCTCGACGGCGAGGGTTTTACCCGCGCGCTGCGCCACAGCTTCATGGTCTCGGCCGACAACGCCCACGGCGTCCATCCGAACCATCCGGAAAAAGCCGACCCCACGAACCGCCCGTACCTCAACGGCGGGATCGTGATCAAATACAGCGCCAACCAGAAGTATACGACGGACGCCGTCTCCGGCGCGCTCTTCCGCCTGATCTGCGAAAAAGCGGAAGTTCCCGTTCAGGTCTTCGCGAACCGCTCGGATATGATGGGCGGCTCCACGCTCGGCAATCTCTCGAATACGCAGGTTGCGCTCAACACGGTCGATATCGGCATCGCGCAGCTCGCGATGCATTCCGCCTTTGAGACCGCCGGCGCGAAGGATACCGCGTACCTGAAAAAGGCCGCGAAGACGCTTTTCTCGACCGCGATCGAATGCGGCGGCGAAAGCTATTCGCTTCTCTGACGAAAAAAGGCCGGCTTTTGCCGGTCTTTTTGATTTTTCTTGAATTATTTCGTAAAGTCCGTGACCGTTCCGTTTGATTTTCCGTTTCTATAGTCGGAAGAAAAAACGAGAAAAGGAGGAGTTCTTTTGGAAGACCGCGAGATCCTTTCGCTCTACAACGCGCGAAACGAGGCGGCGATCCGCGCAAGCGAGGAAAAATTCGGCCCCTACTGCTACGAGATCGCCTACCGCATCCTGCTCTCCGTTCAGGACGCCGAGGAGGCCGAAAACGACGCCTTCCTCAAAGCCTGGAACCGGATCCCGCCCGATTATCCCCTGCCGCTGCTGCCCTACTTTGGCATGCTCACGCGCCAGACCGCGATCGACCGTCGCCGGGCGGACACCGCGAAAAAGCGCGGCGGCGGCGAATACGAGCGCTCGCTCTCCGAGCTTGAAGGCTGCGTCAGTGGCGAGCGCGGCGAAATGCTCCCGGATTCCCTCGCCCTGCGCGAGGCGCTCGGGAGATTCCTCGGCGCGCTTCCCAAAGAAAAACGAATCATCTTTCTGCGGCGGTATTTCTACCTTTCCACGATTTCGGAGATCGCAAGCGATTTTTCGATCCGGGAAAGCAAGGTGAAGATGAGCCTGCTGCGCACGCGCGAAAAGCTGCGTGAATTTCTGATCCGGGAGGGACTTTACGAATGAAAAACGACGAACTTTTCGAAGCGCTTTCCTATATCGATCCCAAGCTGATCGAAGAAGCGAAACCGCAGGTCATGCGGCGAAAATCTTCCCGCCTGCTCGCGCCGATCGCGGCGGTGCTGGTGCTCGCGATCGCGCTCGGCTTTTTCTTCGGGCGCTGGAATCCGTTCAAAAGCGAGCTTCCCGCCGCCTCGGAAACCCCTAACGACGCCTCCTCGCAAGGCTCGCCGGCTTCCTCTGAAGTCTCGGCGCCTTCCGCTTCCTCTGAAGTTTCGGCGTCCTCTTCGCAGGCCTCTGAACCTCCCGCTTCTTCTTCCGAAGCCTCCGCGTCCTCGCTGCCTTCGGGGCGTCCCGTCCAGACGCTGGCGCTCACGCCTTATCCGACGCAATCCCACGCGTTGGGCTTGGCCGACGATTCGCTCGATCCCTTCCTCAAAGAGACGATCGCGCAGTTTTTATCCGG